>JABFVX010000050.1 GCA_013362555.1 Mycobacteriaceae bacterium | reverse complement strand
AGGGCCGCCGCCCGCCGCACCACCCGGAAGGCGTTGAGCGCGGGCTGGGCCGCCTCGATTCGATCCAGCGCGCCCGCCACCGCCGCCCGCGACGTCAGCCGCCCCGCGGAGATGGCGTTCGCCATCTCAGCCAATCCCCGATCCGCCCCGGTCTCACTCACGTTATGCACCCACCCAACATTACCGACGAGTAGCACCTTGGTCTTCGGAACGCCTCACGCGAGATTCCGGAACGATCCACGGCGTGCGCCCATCGCAACTCACGGACCGTTTCGGAGGACTGCGGGTTGCCGCACGGATCCCTGTTGAACACTTGGGCAAACCGAGGTCGGACATTGTCGGAGTGGTGATAATGACGTCGTCTTGTTCAACCGGCCTGTACGGAGCGACCTATGCCGTTGGAACCACCTTTCGGCCTGTCGTCGCCCATTCTCGGGGTTCTGGCGGGGGGATGGCCTCAAAGCGACGAGAACGGGCTCCAGACGCTCGGCGATGAATGGGACGATGCGGCGTCGACCGCCTATGCGCTGTCCAAACGACTGTCCGGGACGATATCCGCCGGACTGGCCACGGCCGCTCCGTCTCCGGACGGTTTGCTCACCATGCGGCTCCGTGGTGCGATCGTTCAGCAGGCCGCGGACTTGGACAGCCTTGCGCGCCATTGCGAGAGCATGGCGACACAATGCCGGGAAGGCGCGAAAGCGGCCGAATTCGCGAAGCTTCTCGTCACCGGAACGCTGTACATGTTGGCCATCCAATTGGCGGTCGACGCAGCGATGGTCGGCTGGGGAACGCTGAAAGCAATGGCTGATCGCGCCTATGCCGCCGGGGTCATCCGGTGCACAATATGGAAACTGATTGCTCGCGTCGCGCAGTCGGGCGCTTCGGCGGCGACTCGACGTGCCGCGCTCCCGCCATTGGCGCGGTCGCTTGTCATGGCCGGGGGCATGGGCGCGGCATTCGGTGGGGGACTGAACTATTGGGCCCAGAACCAAATGGTCACCGGAGGAAAGAGTCCAGGGTACGACATCGCGCCGATCGCGGAATCTGCAATCGCCGGAGTGGCCGGCGGAATGGCGGGGTTGGGGGTTGGGCGGCTATTCGCGCGCGGCTACCCCGCTGTCGCGGGAGATCCTATCGGCCGGATCGGCCGATACTATGTCCGAACAGCGAGCGGATTGATGTTGGGTGCGGCGAGCGGCGCAGCCGGAAATGCCGCGGCCCTGGTGCCGATCGCGGCGATCGATTATGTCCGCACCGGGCGCCTTCCGACAATGGACACACTGACCAACGCGCTCGTGCAGGGAATCGGGGGTGGAATTGTCGGCGCGGGCGCGGGCGTTATGCTGGCGGGACGGGCTCACCGCGCGCCGAGTCACGGCGCCGATGGGTTCGACGCAGGAGCGCCGCCGCACGGAGCCGTGCCGCCTGCTGTCGCTTCGGTCGATGTTGCCCTGCCGGATCCTTCGACCGCGAAGGGGCCGTTCGTGATGGCCGAGAACCCGGGCAGCTCGGGGGACGGCTATTACATAGCGCCCACAGACCGGGGCAGGGTAAAGCCCACAGTCTGGGGCAAGTACGGTGCGGCCGGGTTGTTGATTCGCCACGTGGACGCCGCCGGAACCGAGCGATTCTTGCTGCTGAAGGCGGCTCCCGGCTATTCCCAGGGCAATTGGCACTTTCCCGGCGGAGCGTTGAGATCCAATGAGACGCCTGCTCAGGGCGCAACGCGGGAAACGCACGAAGAGTCGGGTGCGGACCCGGCTTACCTGGCGAAGTTGATAGCGAACGGCAGCCATGTCGCGAACGGTCCGGAGGGGTGGACCTACAGCACATTCACAGCGGACGCCAGAGAACGGTTCGAACCGGTGCTGGACGGTGTCGAGGTGGAAGCGGCGCGGTGGGCAACGCGGAGCGAACTGCGCGCGATGGCAGACGGGGGAGAATTGCATTCTGCGATTGCCGCGAATCTGGACAGCGTCCTCGGCACGTTCCGCGAACCGCACCTGTCCCGAGCGCTGCTGGAATTCCCCGGCGTTTATGACAAATTGATCGCCAAGTACGACAATCCCAGCTATCAGGTATTGGAGCTCAAGATCCTGGAAAGGGTCGCGAGCAATCCCGAGTTGCAGGGTATTCCGACGCAGGGACTGGTGGCGGTTCGTGCCTACACAGGCGACGGCGGCTATTACGGTCCGCTCAACGCGGCATGGCGGTCCAGGAGCCTTGTCGAGATGGCGTCCTATCGCGTGCCGGGCGATGCGGTCAGGGCCGGACTGGCAATGCTGCCACCGTCGTACACCCATACCGGCAAGGTCAATCGCGGACTCGAGATCCCCAAGTCCGCGATTCCCGGCTTCCTGGCCCGATACCAGCCCGGCGAAGTCATCCTCGAAAAGGCTCCCGTAAGCGCGACAGTCGGAAAACGGGAAGGGTACCCGCTGCGTTTCGAGATCGAATCGCGCACCGGGAAGCGGATCGATGCGCTGTCGGAGCGGCCGTACGAGAACGAGGTCCTGTTCGGGCCCGACGCGCCCTTCAAGAGCCTGGCACAGTGGCAGGACGAGGACGGCTCGTGGGTGATTGCGCTGGCGGAGGTGCCGGACTCCGCCGTTACCGCCGCGCCGGCCCTGGCGCGGGCGTTGCGGGAAGCGGAGATCGAACGCGCGCGGTCGATGGCGGACGGGAACGCTGAGGCAGCCGCAGCGGCGACGGCGCGCATCGTCCAGCTTCAAGACCACATAGCGCCTGGACTACCTCATCCAGACCATGTGAGGCCTGCGCCCCGCGACGGCAACAGCGCATTGCGCACACTTCGGGACGCCCGCGACTTGGGATTCGACGTCTCCGTGCCCGAGGTGATCATCGACGAGAACGGCGTACCGCCGGTTGCGGTGTCGTACCTGGTGGGCGCGCACCGGGTTCGATTCGACGGCGGGCACTCCCAACTGGCGGCGGCGCTGGAGCCGGGACAGGCGATGGTGGTGTCCGACCGCACCGCCGGCGCCGGTGATTCGTCGCAAGAACGCACCTATTTGGTGATCCATGACGGGCAGCGGGTGTGGCGGATCGACCGGGAGAGCGATCCGGCCGTGTCGGCCTTCGATCCGGGCAATCCGCCGTATGACATCGCGACAACACACGGTTGGCTGCTGACAAGGCCGCAACCCCTTCCGGAATGACCCGTGACGTGCGTCCAACGCACGTCACGGGTCATTCCGGAAGGGGTGTCGGTGGCGTGTGCCAGACTGAGCCGGTGCGGCTGTATCGGGACAACGCGGTGGTGCTGCGCAGGCACCAGCTCGGCGAGGCCGACCGCATCGTCACGCTGCTCACTCGCGAACACGGGCTGGTGCGTGCGGTGGCGAAGGGGGTGCGCCGCACGCGGTCGAAATTCGGGGCGCGGCTGGAGCCGTTCGGGCACGTGGACGTTCAGTTGCACCCGGGCCGCACGCTGGATGTGGTCACCCAAGTGCACACGCTGGACGCGCTTGCCGCCGGGATCATCGACGACTATGCCCGCTACACCGCGGCCTGCGCGGTGCTCGAGACGGCCGAGCGGCTGGCCGGGGAAGAGCGCGCGCCCGCCCCGCGGCTCTACCGGCTGACAGTCGGAGCCCTGCGCGCGATCGAGGAACACCGCCGCGCACCCGCGCTCATCCTGGACGCCTTCTTGATGCGGGCGATGGAGGTGGCGGGCTGGGCGCCTGCGGTGGACGAATGCGCGCGCTGCGCGACCCCGGGTCCGCACCGGGCATTCAATGTCGCGGTGGGCGGCGCGGTCTGCGTGCACTGCCGTCCGCCCGGCTCGGCCACGCCCGCCCGGAACGTGCTCGACCTGATGGACGCGCTGCGCCGCGGCGACTGGGACTATCCGGACACCGTGCCCGCCGCGGTCCGCACCCAGGCCAGCGGCCTCATCGCCGCTCACCTTCAATGGCACCTGGAGCGCCGCCTGCGCACGCTCCCCCTCCTCGAACGCACCCCCACGACGTAGGAATCCCACACCCGTTTCGTGTGTATAAACCCGCAGCTGCGGGTGTAGACACACGAAACGGGTGTGGAGATGCCCGATTTGTCCGGCTAGACCTGCGGGTCTCCCGACTCGGCAGTAGGGTGCGGTTGGCCGTATCGTGGCCCGGGCGCGGATGGAATGAGGTGTCGATGGCCGAAGTCGATGTGCTGATCTTGGGAGGCACGTGGTCGTCGGACGGCGATCCGGTGACCGAGGCGTTCAGCACCGCGCTCGACCCGATCTGGTTTCGGCCGCGGATGGTGGCGTACCCGGCCGACTACGGCAGGCAGATCAGCTACGCCGCCAGCCGCACCGCGGGAATGAACGCGCTGGCCCGCGAAGTCGCGGCATCGCCGAACCGCGTCGTGATCGTCGGCTACTCGCAGGGCGCGGGAATCGCGGGCGATTTCGCCGCCGAGGTCGGCACCGGCTTCTACCCCGGCCTGCGAGCCAAGGTCGCCGCCTGCGGCCTGATCGCCGACCCGCTGCGGCCGCACCGCACCGCACTCGGCGCCGATCCCGGCGGCTACGGCATTCTCGGCCAGCGTTCGATACCGCATATTCCGACGTATTGGGTTGCCGCCGAACGTGATCCGATCACATCGCTACCTGCGGGATCGCCGCTGCGCAGCGTGGCCGACCTGACCGAGTACTGGTGCCTGGCAAGCCCCGGCGCATTTCTGAAATGGGGCCAGAGCGTCGTCGACCGCGCCAATCGCCCCGCGGGATGGCAGCGGTGGTGGCACAGCACCGGCCGCAAGCACGTGGTCGACACCGTCGACTGGACCCGCGGCTACCTCGTCGACGGCCGCCATACCACCGCCTACGTCGCCGAAGGCCACTGCGCCGCCCTCGCCGAGGCCGTCGCCCGCGAGGTCAACATCCCCGTATTCTCCGCGTGACCTTTGTCCAGAATGACCCGTGACGTGCGCTGGGTGCACGTCACGGGTCATTCTGGAAGGTCTAGATCATGGCGAGGATGCGGGCGGGGCCGCCGGTGGCGGCCGCGACTTTCGGGGCGCCGACGATGACGGTGGCGCCGGACGCGGGTACCGAACCGAGGTTTGCCACGCATTCCACGGCCCATTTGCCCGCGCCGAGCCAGACCTTGTGGGTGCGGTAGTCCTTGTCGCGGCCGGGGTCGAGGGAAAGCGTGTCGACACCGAGGCCGACGACATTCCTTTCGCGCAGAAGGAATTCCGCCGCCTGCACGGAGAAGCCGGGGAAGTGCATGGCGCCGCCGGCGTCGGCGTTGATGAACGCCGCGGAGTCGTGCAGCCGAGATTCCCAGCCGGAGTACAGGAACACCGCGCTGCGATCGGGCAGCCGCCCGTGTTCGCGTTCCCAGTCGAGGATGTCGGCGCGGGTCACCTCGGTGTCCGGATCGGCGGCGGTGCGGGTGCGCAGGTCGACGACGGCGAGCGGGGCGACGAGATCGTCGATCGGCACCTGGTCCATCGGCTTGCCCGCTGCGTCGAAATGCGAAGGGGCGTCAACCTGAGTTCCGATGTGCTCGTGGATCACCCACCGATTCGCGGCGACGCCGTTGCGGTCGACCGTGGCGATGGGAATGGACTCGAACGGAAAGGTCAGACCCGGAACCGGGATATACGGGAAGTCGTGGGTGAGCGTGTGGGTGAGGTCGACGACTCGCGCACCGGCGCCCTGCGGCGCCTCCGACCGCGAACACGCCGCGAGGCCGAGAACCGCCGCGGCCGCGGGAAACAACGCCAACAACTGTCTGCGAGAACGTGCCGTCACCGCCCCAGCCTAGGCGGTCCCGATTTGCCGGGAGATCAGCGCCGGGCGAGGGCGGAGTGGGTGCGGCTGTAGCCGAAGTAGACCGCCAGGCCGACGGCGAACCATACCGCGAAGCGGATCCACGTGGTGCTGGACAGGAACGTGATCAGGTAGAGCGAGAACCCGATGCCTGCCAGCGGCACCACCGGCATTCCCGGAGTGCGGAAGGTCCGCGGCAGCTCGGGGCTGCGATAGCGCAGCACGATCACCGCGGCGCACACCACCACGAACGCCAGCAGGATGCCGATGTTGGTCAGCTGCGCCGCCTCGCCGATCGGCAGCAGCCCGGCGATCACCGCCGAGACCGCCCCGACGATCCAGGTGACCCTGGTCGGCACGTGGTGCACCGGGTCGGTGCGGGCGAACCAGGCGGGCAGCAGGCCGTCGCGACTCATCGAGTACCAGACCCGAGTCACGCCGAACATGAAAGTGAACATCACAGTGAGGATTCCGACGATTGCGCCGACCGCGATGACATCGGCGAGAAAGGATTGCCCGACCGACTCGAAGGCCGAGGAGAAGCCGCTGGCCGGATTGATCCGGGTGTAGTGCTGCATCCCCGTCAACACCAGGCAGGCCAGCACGTACAGCACCATGGAGATGGCCAGCGAATACAGGATCGCCTTCGGCATGTGCCTGCGCGCGTCGATGGATTCCTCTGCCGCGGTGGACATCGCGTCGTAGCCGAACACGGCGAAGAACACCAGCGCGGCGCCCTGCATCACCCCGTTGAACCCGCTCGGGGCAAACGGGGTGTAGTTGCCGGTGTGGATGTGAGCCACTCCGAAGGTGATGACCAGCAACACAATTGCAACTTTCACCACGACCGCAATGGTCTCGAAGCGGGCGGCGCTGCGGACGCCGCGGGTCAGCAGGAAGGCGATCAGCAGGCACAGCAGCGCGGCGAACAGGTCGAAACGGTAACTGCCGGAAGGCACTCCGGGCGGCTCGGTGCCGGGCGCCCCGAGCATCCAGTTCGGCAGGTGGATTCCCAGCTCCTGCAACAGTAATTTGAAGTACC
>JABFVX010000021.1 GCA_013362555.1 Mycobacteriaceae bacterium | reverse complement strand
CGGGCTGTCGGTGCGACCGCTGCCGGAGCCGAGCGGACTGGTCCTGCGGGTCGGGTGGACGGGGACTCCCGCGTCGACGCCGTCGATGATCGCGGCGCTCGACTCGCGCGGCGATGCCTCGTTCATATCGGGCAGCGCACAGTGTGTGCAACGGCTGATCGCGGCCGCGGAGGCCGACGACGGCGCCGCAGTTCAGAGCGAAATCCGCTGTGCTCGAGAACTTCTCATCGCTCTCGACCACAGCGTCGGCGGCGGCATCATGACCCCCCGGCTGCGCGCGCTCTGTGAGGCGGGCGAGGCCGTGGGGGCCGCGGCGAAGCCGTCCGGGGCGGGCGGCGGCGACTGCGGCATCGCCCTGCTTCCGCGCGTCAGGCCCGCGGCGGACGCCGAGCTCACCGGGCGCTGGATCCGAGCCGGCATCCAGCCGCTGGACCTGCACACCTCTCAGTACTTCCAGAATGACCCATGACGTGCGGCCAACGCACTTCACGGGTCATTCCGGAGGATTGCAACCCGCCAGATCAGCAAAGGAGCGATTCGTGACCGAGCCCGAGTTCGCGGCAGTCCCGATGCAATGGGTCGGTCCGCTGCGCATCACCGGAAACACCGTCGACGACACCGTCGAAGCGCCGCTGGCCACCTACGAAACTCCGCTGTGGCCTTCGGTGCAGCGCGGCGCCCGCATCTCCGAGATGACCGAGCGGGGCATCGTGGCCACCCTCGTCGACGACCGGATGACCCGCTCGATCCTGCTCGAAGCCGACGACGCGGCCGCCGCCTACGCCGCAGTGAGCCGGTTGACCGCGCGGTTCGGCGAACTCCAGGAGGTGGCCGCGGCGAGCAGCCGGTACGCCCGGCTCATCGACCTGCACCACCAGATCGCCGGGAACCTGCTGTTTCTGCGGTTCGCGTTCACCACCGGCGACGCGTCCGGGCACAACATGGCCACCTTCGCCGCCGACCGCCTGATGGACCACATCCTCGCCACCGTGCCGGGAGTTCGCTACGAATCGGTCTCCGGCAACTACTGCACCGACAAGAAAGCCACCGCGGTCAACGGCATCCTCGGCCGCGGCAAGAACGTGATCACCGAGATCGTCGTCCCCCGTGACGTTGTCGAGAGGAGGCTGCACACAACCGCGCGCCAGGTAGTCGAACTCAACATCCGCAAGAACCTCATCGGCACGCTGCTGGCCGGTGGGATCCGCTCTGCCAATGCGCATTACGCCAACATGCTGCTGGCGTTCTACCTGGCCACCGGCCAGGACGCCGCCAACATCGTCGAAGGCTCGCAGGGCGTCACGCACGCCGAGGACCGCTCTGGCGATCTCTACTTCTCGTGCACCCTGCCCAATCTCATCGTCGGAACAGTCGGAAATGGCAAGCACCGGAGCTTCGTCGACGAGAACCTCGCCCGGCTCGGCTGCAGACAGGACCGCCCCGCGGGCGACAACGCCCGCAGGCTCGCCGTGATCGCCGCGGCGACCGTGCTGTGCGGCGAGCTGTCGCTGTTGGCGGCCCAGAACAACCGCGGCGAATTGATGCGCGCTCACACCCGGTTCGAACGGTCGACCCCAAGCCGCACTGTGACCACAGGCGCCGAGGAGGCAGCGGGCTCAGCACCGCAGGCGCAGGGAACAGCGCTCGACAACTCAGGAGTACAGCCATGACGCTTCCGGTAGGCATCCACGATATCTCCTTCGCCACCACGCACTACGCGCTCGACCACGCGGTGCTCGCCGACCGCCTCGGCGTGGATGTGGACAAGTTCTACCTGGGCATCGGCCAGACGCACATGAGCGTGGCCGCGGCCGACGAGGACATCGTCACCATCGCGGCCGCCGCCGCCAAGCCCATCCTGGACCGGCACGGCCTCGACGGCGTCCGGACCGTGCTGTTGGCCACCGAGACCGGGGTCGACCAGTCCAAAGCCGCAGGCCTGTACCTGCATCCGCTGATCGGCCTGCCCAATGCCGCGCGCGTGGTCGAACTCAAGCAGGCCTGCTACGGCGGAACAGCGGGACTGCAATTCGCGGCCGGGCTGATAGCCCGCGACCCGTCCCAGCGAGTGCTGGTGATCGCCGCCGACATCGCCAAGTACGAGCTCGACACCCCCGGCGAGCCCACCCAGGGCGCGGCGGCGGTGGCCATGCTGGTCAGCGCCGACCCGGCGATCCTGCGTCTCGACGACCACTCCGGGCTCTACAGCGCCGACATCATGGACTTCTGGCGGCCCAACTACCGCACCGCGGCCGTCGTCGACGGCAAGACCTCGGTCAACGCCTACCAGAAGGCCACTCAGGAGGCCTGGAGCGACTACCGTCGCGGCGGCGGCCGCGACCTCACCGAGTTCGCGGCGTTCTGCTACCACCAGCCGTTCACCAAAATGGCCTACAAGGCGCACCGCCACCTGCTCGAAAGTCAGGGCCACAACCCGGAATCCGCGGACATCGAGGCCGCGATCGGCCACACTGCCCACTACAACCGCACCGTCGGCAACAGCTACACCGCCTCGCTGTACCTCGGACTCGCCGCCCTGCTCGACCATGCCGACGACCTCACCGGCCTGCCGCTGGCCTGCATCAGCTACGGCTCCGGTAGCGTCGCCGAATTCTTCAGCGGCACTGTGCAACCCGGCTATCGCACGCACCTGCGCACGGCGGCCAACAAGGCGGCCATCGGCAGCCGCGCGGCGCTCGGCTACGAGCGATACCGGCAGCTGCACGAAGCCGTGTCGCCCATCGACGGCAAGTACCACCCCGTCGAAGCGGAGACTGCGCGCCCGTTCCGGCTGGCCGCGATCTCCGGCCACAAGCGCATCTACGAATCCCGCTAGCGAGAGGCGAGCCCATGACCACAGACCCCACCGCGGTGCACAAGCGGGTACTGATCGTCGGCAGCGGATTCTCCGGGCTCGGCGCGGCGATAGCGCTGACCCGGGCGGGCTACTCCGACTTCGTCGTCCTGGAGCGGGGCAGCGACGTCGGGGGAACCTGGCGCGACAACACTTATCCCGGCGCGGCCTGCGACGTCCCATCCCACCTGTACTCGTATTCGTTTGCGCTCAACCCGCGCTGGTCGCACTCGTTCTCGTCGCAAGCCGAGATTCACCGGTACATGCGCGACGTCGCCGACCGCTACCAAGTGCGCGAGAAAATGGTGTTCAACTGCGAGTTCACCGGCGCCCGGTGGAACGGCGCGCAGGCGCACTGGGAGGTCCGGACCAGCGCGGGGAACTTCACGGCCGACTTCTTCATCTCCGCGGCGGGCGTGCTGTGCGAGCCGCGACTGCCCGACATCAAAGGGATTCAGACCTTCGAGGGCCAGATCTTCCATTCGGCTCGCTGGGATCACGGCGCCGAGCTGGCGGGCAAGCGGGTGGCCGTCATCGGCACCGGCGCGTCGGCAGTTCAGATCGTGCCGTCCATTGCCCCGTCGGTGGCGCACATGGACGTCTACCAGCGCACCGCGCCGTGGGTGCTGCCGCGTCTGATGCGGCCCTACTCCCGGCCGGAGCGGTTAGCCTGCGAGCACATTCCCGGATTGCAACGCCTGTGGCGCGGAGCCATCTACGCGAACCGGGAGCTGTTCGTGCTCGGGCAGGCCAAGTATCCGCGGATGCAGGTGCTCTTCGAACTCATCGCGAAGGCCAAGATGCGGCTCGAGGTCCGCGACCCGCAGCTGCGGCGCGCCCTCACGCCGCGGTACCGCCTGGGCTGCAAGCGGATGCTCATCTCCAACGACTACTACCCGGCTTTGGGCCGCGACAACGTCGACCTGGTGGCGGACGGGATCAAGGAGATCCGCGAGCGTTCGATCGTCGCCGAGGACGGCGCCGAGCGCGCGGTGGACGCCATTGTCCTGTGCACCGGGTTCCACGTCGCCGATTCACCGGCGTTCGACAAGGTCACGGGGCGCGACGGGCGCACCATGTCGGAAGCTGCCGACGTCGAGGGCTACATCGGGTACAAGGGCACGTCGCTGGCGACGTTCCCGAACCTGTTCACGATGCTCGGCGCCAACTCCGGGCTGAACTACACCTCGCTGATCTACATCATCGAGTCCCAGATCGCGTACGTGGTCGACGCGATCGCCACGATGGACCGTAAAGGACTGCGCACCTGCGAAGTCCGTCCCGAAGCACTCTTCGAGTACAACCGTGCGGTGCAGCGGAAGCTGGCGCCGAGCGTGTGGACGACCGGCGGCTGCGACAGTTGGTTTCTGGACAAGCACGGCCGCAACTCCACCCTCTGGCCCGACTTCAGCTTCCGCTTCCGCCGCCAACTCCGGAAGTTCGACCTCGACGCCTACGAAACCACCTGACCAATAACCTCCAGAATGACCCATGAGGTGCGCTGGACGCACGTCATGGGTCATTCTGGAGGTCGGTTCTGTGGTCAGGGAGCTACGGCGGACCAGTCGGAGAAGCCGGAGGGGTCGTGGCGGCCGAAGCTGGCGTGTTCGAACAGGCCCCAGCCCTCGGCGCCGTTGCAGCGGGCGTGGCCGACGTGGTCGAGCACGCCGTAGGGGACGCGCGCGGTGATGCCGGGGTCGCTGAGGTCGTAGCTGCTCGACAGCGACCAGTCCCGGCCCTTCCACTGGCCGTGGCCCCAGTCCGGGTCGCCGCCGTAGCCCGCGCCGACGTGCAGCGCGATGAACGTGCCCGGGGTGACCTCGATGTCGAGCGGCTTGCCCTCGGGGGTGGTCAGCTCGATGCGGGCCGACACCGGGTGGCGGGTCCCGGAGCGGTAGCGGATGTCGATCCGCGGCCAGCCCAACTGCTCGGTGCGGCCGTCATTCCAGACCCGCACCGCGTCGTTGAGGGTGCGCCAGCCGTTCGGCTCCTCCTGCACGATGACGATGATCGCGAAGTCGTCGAAGCGCAGCGGCATGTAGAGCCACCAGAACCCGTTGTTCGGCTCCGCCGCCGCCCGGCCCGCCGGGTCCGCGTCGCCCACCGGCCGGATGCCCCACGAGCGGTCGCGGGTTCCGGTCCACACCGCCGGGTCGACGGTGATGTCCGTGCCGTCGACGTGCATCGCGCCTTCCCACGAGCCGACCTGCGCGAAACGCTGGGCGTCCACAATCGGCTTGGCGCCGTTCATGATCAGGTGCGGCGCCTCCAATACCGCGGGCGCGGCGCCGGTCCAGGTCATGTCGAAGCCGAGATCCTCATGCTCGCAGATCAATCGGAGCTTGCGCAGCGGTTCCACGACCTCGATCCGGTAGCCGCCGACCTGCTGGGTGAGGTCGCGGCCCGCATTGTCGAGAGCATCGGAGAACCGCACCGAACGCTGGGCGTCGCCGCGACGGACGGTGGCGTAGGCGTCGATGACGCCCAGGTTCGGGTATACGCCGAGGCCGGTGACCAGGAACGTGCCGCCGTCGCGGTCGTGGGCGTTCAGATAGCACCGGTCGTAGAAGTTCTTGTCGCTGCTCGCGACCCGCGACAGCGACAGGGGGCTCTGGTGAATCGGGTACTCGTCCAGCGGAACCGGCGTGAGGCCGGGAGCGAAGCGTGCGGAGCGACCGGAAGTGTCAGTCATGTTCCTAATCCCAGTTGTAGGTTCCGTCGAGCAGCGCTTCCAGCGCGGCTCGGTGCATCACGTAGTCGTCGGGGTGTTTGGGCACGGTGTCCTCGCCGAAGTGGATCATCCGGCGCTTGACCCGCGCCATCACGATGGCTTGCCGCAGCGCGGCGTACACGAGATAGAAGTCCAGGTCGCGCAGGGTGTGTCCGGACGCGTCTTGATACCACCGCACGACGTCCTCGCGGCGCATGAAGTCGGGCAGGCCGGGCTGCCCGAAGCGGGTGGCGATGTCCTGGAAGAACCTGTGCAGGAAGATGATCCAGGCGACGTCGAGCTCGCGCGGGCCGAGGGCGGCCATCTCCCAGTCCAAGGCGGCGACGGGCGTGAATCCGTCGTAGATGACATTGCCGGGCCGAGAGTCGCCCCAGGACAGCACATCCGGGCCGGGTTCCGCGGGCCAGTGCCGCTCCAGCCACGCGAAGCCGCGCTCGATGATGGGAACGGGGAAGCCGTCGTCGGCCATGGCCCACTCGTACCAGCGGCGGTACCAGTCGACGTGGCGGCGCAGCGCTGGGCCGTCGCCGTCGAGCATCGGCAGCTTCGCCGCCGGGTCCGGCAGGACGTGCACCGCGGCGATCAGCTCGACGGTCTTGCGGGCCAGCTCGGCCCGCTGCTGCGGACTCGCCTCGAACAGCCAGTCCAGGAAGACGTAGGGCGGATTGTCCGCCGGGATGCGGCCGTCCACCCGCCGCATCACGTGGAACGGAGTGCCGAGCGCGCCGTCGTCGGGTTCGAGCCAGCCCAGCGGCGGCAGCGGCACCGCCGTGTGCGCGGCGACCTGCGCCATCACCTGGTACTGCGTGACGAGGTCGTAGCTTTCGAAGATCGGGAACGACCGGTCGTCGGGCGCGAGCCGCGCCACGAACGAGCCGCCTTTGTGCTGCCCGTTCTCGGACCACTCCGCGTCGAACAGCACCGTCGTGCTGGACATGCCCCCTGCCGTCGGCCGGTCCACCGAGGTGATGCGCGGCGGCGCGTCTCCGTCGACCTTCGTCGCGAGCCACCGCGCCAACTGCGCCCCGACCTCGTCGAGGTCGCGGGCGCTGACAGTCAGCTTGCGCTGCTGTTCGTGTTCGGTCGACATCCTCTGTCCTCCAAGCCGTCGTGCCCCTCGTGCTTATCGCACGAGCACCTCCCGGCACCCGCAAACCGTCGTGCCCCCTCGTGCTTATCGCACGAGCACCTCCCGGCACCCCCAAACCAGCAACACGTTCTACTCAGTGAGACTCTCTACACCCGTAGTGCGCGTCTAAACCCCCCGCAGCGGGGG
>JABFVX010000512.1 GCA_013362555.1 Mycobacteriaceae bacterium | reverse complement strand
CGAAGCGGGCCGGGTCGGCAGGCCCTCGATTCCGTACCGGGCGAGCAATCCGAGCTGAGCCGTCGCGCGGCGCAGCGCGTCCGGGCGCATGTCCCCGGCCAGTTTGGCGAACGTGGTGTTACAGGAATGCGCGAAGGCGCTGGTCAGCGGCACTGTGCCGAGGGCGAAGCCGCGGTAGTTCGGTACTGTGCGGGTGAAGACGTCGACGCGGCCGGGGCACGGCACCATCGTGCGCGGACCGGCCATGCCTGCGGCGAGCGCGGCCGCGGCGGTGACGATCTTGAACGTCGAGCCGGGCGGGAACCTGCCGGTGGTGGCCAGCGGGCCCTGCGCATCGGCGGCCCGGTTCTGCGCGACCGCGAGCAACTCGCCGGTCGAAGGCCGCAGCACCACCATGACGGCAGGCTCGGCCGGGTGGTCCACCGCTCGCTGCGCGGCGTTCTGGACCGCCCGGTCGAGGGTCAGCGTGAACGACGGAACCGGCTGCGGCGCATGCTCGGTCAGCACATCGGCGGTGCGGCCGTTCGGGTTCACGGTGACCACGCTCCACCCGGCGGTGCCGCGGATCGAACCGACCACGTCCTGACGCACCCGCCCGATCACGTCCGGCGCGAAGCCCGGGTCGGTCGGCAACAGGTCGGCCCGGTCCTGGAAACGCACCCCGGGCAGCACCGACAGCGACGCCGCCAACGGCTGGAAGTCGCTGCCGCGCAGCGTAATCACCTGGTACGCGCCACCTGCCGCGGTCGCCGATTCGACGATCGACTGCGCGGTGAGCCCGCGGTCGAAGCGGGACAGCTCGGCCGCGAGCTGCGCGGCGGACGAGGCCGCGTACGGCCCCGCCGCGTCCGGGTCGAACAGCACCGCGTGCACCAGCCCCGGCACCAGCACGTCCGGACCGGAGCGGGTGTTGACCCGCGCCATCGGAGCGGGCGTGGCGTCCACCCGCAGCTCTTGGTCCGCACCGAGGTCGGGGTGGACGGCGGTGCTGCTCCAGCGCACCTTCCAGTCGCCCGCGCTGTCGTCCATCTGCAAGGTGCCGTGATAAGACCAGTCCCCCGGCGCCAGCCGCCAGCGGTAGGCGTAGTCCACTGTGCCCGTGTCTCCGGAGGTCCGCACCTGACCGATGTCCGTCTCCAACCCGGTGGCCGCAAGCCCGGTCCAGGCCTTCGTCAGGGCCGCCTGCGCCGCCTCCGGCTGGTCGGTCAGCCGGGCCGCGGCAACCACGTCGCGGTGGGCGAAGGCCGAGGCGAACTTCTCGGCGGCCTGGCGCGGCCCCGTCGGCAGCAGCGACCCGCATCCCGTCGCTGCAAACATCGCGGCCACTACCAGAAACCCGCCCCACCGGCCGATACGCTGCATGCACATTATCGCCGATATTAAGCGCAACCAATCCGCAATCAGAGCCGACACGCGAGCCCGGTACGACCCGTGGCGTCTCAAACTTCTCCAGAACGACCCGTGAAGTGCGCTGGACGCAACTCACGGGTCGTTCTGGAGAAGTTTGAGATCTCAGACGCGCTCTGACCGGGGCGGAAGGCGCGCTCAGTCCAGCAGGACCGTGGCGAAAGTGCCGATCTGACGGAAGCCGATGCGGTGGTAGACGCGCCGGGCGGTGGCGTTGAAGCTGTTGACGTAGAGACTCGCGGTTCGGCCGGTGCGGACGACCACGTTGACCACCCCGGCCGTGCCCGCGCCCGCGAGGCCGCGGCCGCGGTGCTCGGGGTGCACCCAGACGCCCTGGATCTGGCCCGTGGTGCGCGACATCGAGCCGACCTCGGCCTTGAACACGACCTGGCCGTCCTCGAACCGGGCCCACGCCCGGCCCGAGTTGATCAGGGTGGCGACCCGCTTGCGATAGGAGCGGCCGCCGTCGCCCAGCCGCGGATCCACCCCGACTTCCTCGATGAACATCGCGACGGCCGCGCACAGGTAGCGGTCGAGCTCGTCGGGCCGGACCTGGCGCACCTGCGGGTCGGCGGGGAGGTCGGCCATCGTCGAGATCGCCATCAGCGGCTGGTTGTCGCGCAGTTCCCGGGGCGGGCCCCATGAGGCCGAGAGCAGGTCCCACATCGGCAGCGCCAGCTCGCGCCTGCCCACCACCGACGAGCACACCCGCGGCCGCCGCCGCGCCCGGTCCGCGAACGCTCGCAGATTGTCCGGACTGCCGCCCAGCGGCACCAGGTTCGCGCCGGAGAAGCACAGCGATTCCGCGGGCGACCCGCAACTCCACAGCTCGCCGTGGAAAGACCGTGAATCGAGGCCGTACTCCTGCACCCGGGCGGCGATCATGCAGCTCGCGACCGGGTCGGTGTCCAGCGCCGCCAGCACCCGCGACGTATCGCGGGCGCCGAGCTGCCGCACCCCGGCCACGCGCCGAACGGTGGCTCCGGTGACTGCGGTGAGAACGGCGGACGTTGCCGGGCGGCCCAATTTGAGCATGGTTATCTCAGTGTCCCACCGGTTGCCGCCGCGCGCCCGTCATCTGCACCGCATGGTTCACGGCGGGCTCAATTCACCGAAACGACAGGTTCACCGGAGGGGACTCCGTCGCCTTCCATCTGTTCGGCGATGCGCATCGCCTCTTCGATCAAGGTCTCGACGATCTTGTGCTCCGGCACCGTCTTGATGACCTCGCCCTTGACGAAGATCTGGCCCTTGCCGTTGCCCGAGGCCACCCCGAGGTCTGCCTCGCGGGCCTCGCCGGGACCGTTGACGACACAGCCCATCACCGCCACCCGCAGCGGCACCTCCATGCCCTCCAGGCCCGCGGTCACCTCGTTGGCTAGCGTGTACACGTCCACCTGAGCGCGTCCGCAGGACGGACACGACACGATCTCCAGCTTGCGCGGGCGCAGGTTCAGCGACTGCAGGATCTGCGAGCCGACCTTGATCTCCTCGACCGGCGGAGCGGACAGCGACACCCGGATTGTGTCGCCGATGCCTTCGCTGAGCAGCGCGCCGAACGCCACCGCGGACTTGACGGTGCCCTGGAACGCGGGCCCCGCCTCGGTGACGCCGAGGTGCAGCGGGTAGTCGCACCGTGCGGCGAGCTGCCGGTACGCCTCGACCATCACCACCGGGTCGTTGTGCTTGACCGAGATCTTGATGTCGCCGAAGCCGTGCTCCTCGAACAGGCCCGCCTCCCACAGGGCGGACTCCACCAGCGCCTCCGGGGTGGCCTTGCCGTACTTGGCCAGCATCCGCTTGTCCAGCGAGCCTGCGTTCACGCCGATGCGGATGGGGATGCCCGCCTGCCCCGCCGCTTTCGCGACGTCGGCGACCCGGCCGTCGAACTCCTTGATATTGCCCGGGTTGACGCGCACCGCCGCACACCCGGCGTCGATCGCGGCGAAGATGTACTTGGGCTGGAAGTGGATGTCCGCAATGACCGGAATCTGCGACTTCCTGGCGATCGCCGCCAGCGCGTCCGCGTCCTCCTGCCGCGGGCAGGCCACCCGAACGATGTCACAGCCCGACGCGGTGAGCTCCGCGATCTGCTGCAACGTCGCGTTCACGTCGTGGGTCTTGGTGGTGGTCATCGACTGCACGGACACCGGGTGGTCGCTGCCGACGCCCACCGAACCGACCCGCAGCTGCCGGGTGCTGCGCCGGGGCGCGAGCACCTCGGGCGCGTCGTGCGGTAATGACGGCATTCCCAATGCAGTGGCGCCGGTCACAGTAAGCCTTCCGATCGTGGGCTACGTCCGGAGCCCATCCTATGCCCGCCGAAACCCGACATTCCATGACTGCCGACAGCGACCCGCGGCCACGGTACCGGCAGGGACGGCTCAGTACAGGCGAATCGGGTTGATGATGTCGGCGGTGAGCGTGAGAAGCATGAACAAGCCGCCGATCACGACGGCCACGTAGGTCACCGGCATGAGCTTGAGGTAGTCGACCGGCGCGGCCTCCGGCAGGCCCTGGCGGCGGCGCAGCAGATTGCGCAGCTTCTCGAACCACGCCACCGCCATGTGCCCGCCGTCCAGCGGCAGCAACGGCAGCAGGTTGAACGCGCCAAGGAAGAAGTTCAGGCTGGCCAGCAGCAGCACGAACTGATTCCACAGACCGCGCTCGGCGGTTTCGCCGCCGATTCGGCTCGCGCCCACCACGCTGATCGGGGTGTCCGCGTCCCGCGCCCCGCCGGTCACCGCCGTCCACAACGCTCCCACTTTGGACGGAATGTGCAGCAGCGACTCGGCGGTGCGCTGGAGCAGTTCCCCGGTGAACGTGGCCGAGGCCGGGATGGCGGCGAGGAAGCCGTACTGGCGGTCCGGCGGGAAGTAGCGGGCCGCGCCGATCGCACTGACCTCAGCCTTCTTGACCGAGCCGTCGGCATTGTGGGCGGCCTTGCCGTCCTTGCCCACGACCGTGCGCTGCACCCGCTCCGGAGTCACGGTGACCTCCAGCGGCTTGCCGTCGCGCGTGACCCGGTAGGTGAACGGCCCGGTCTGCTTCTGGGTTTCGTAGACGAACTTCTCCCAGGTGTCGACCGGCACGCCGCCGACCGCGGTGACGATGTCACCGGAGCGCAGTCCGGCACGCTGAGCGGGACCGTCGCCGGTGCACGCGCCCGGCGCGCCGTCGGCGTTGGGCGGAGCCACGCAGGCCAGCTGACCGAGCTGGGTGTCCGGGATGGACCGCAGGTCCGGCAGCCCCCACGCGACCGCGGTGAGCACGATCAGCACGAACCCCAGCAGGAAGTTCATCGCGATGCCCGCGATCATGACGAAGATTCGCTTCCAGGTCTTCTGCTTGTACATGGCGCGGTCGACCTCGTCGGGCTCGAGCTCGTCGAGCGCCGTCATGCCCGCGATGTCGCAGAAGCCGCCCAGTGGCAGCGCCTTGAGGCCGTATTCGGTCTCGCCGCGCCGGTAGGAGAAGATTTTCGGGCCGAAGCCGACGAAGTACCGGCGCACCTTCATCCCGGTGGCCTGAGCCGCCCACATGTGGCCGCATTCGTGCAAAGCAACCGATATGGCGATGCCAACAGCGAACAGCACCACGCCTACCGCGAACGTCACCCGGATCCTCCTGCTGTCAGCTCTGCTTCACGAGCTCGGCGGCCCGCTGCCGCGCCCAGGCGTCGGCGGCGAGCACGTCGTCCACGCTAGCGGGTTCTGCCGACCAATCGTCGGCCGAGTCCAGTACCTGCGCAACTGTGCGCACGATCCCGGGAAACCGCAGAACCCCGTCCAGGAACGCGGCGACCGCGATCTCGTTGGCGGCGTTGTATACCGCGGTGAGACTGCCGCCCCCGAGTCCGGCCCGGCGGGCCAATTCCACCGCCGGGAACACCTCGGCGTCCAGCGGCTCGAAATCCCAGCGGGCGGCTGCGGCGAAGTCGCAGGCCGCGGCGGCGCCGGGCACGCGGTCCGGCCAGCCGAGCGCCAGGGCGATCGGCAGCCGCATGTCCGGCGGGCTGGCTTGGGCCAGCGTGGAGCCGTCGCAGAAGGTGACCATGGAGTGCACGACCGACTGCGGGTGCACAGTCACGTCGATCCGGTCGTAGGGGATTCCGAACAGCAGGTGCGTCTCGATCAGCTCCAGGCCCTTGTTCACCAGCGTGGCCGAGTTGAGCGTGTTCATCGGTCCCATCGACCACGTGGGATGCGCCATCGCCTGAGCGGGGGTGACCGCCTCCAGCCGCTCGGCCGTCCAGCCGCGGAAGGGGCCGCCGGAGGCGGTGAGCACCAGCCGGGCCACCTCGTCGGCGCGGCCGCCGCGCAGGCACTGCGCCAGTGCGGAGTGCTCGGAGTCGACCGGAACGATCTGTCCCGGGGCCGCCGCCTTCGCCACCAGCGCTCCGCCCGCGACCAGCGACTCCTTGTTGGCCAGTGCCAGTCGGGCGCCCGATTCCAGGGCAGCCAGCGTCGGCTCCAGCCCGAGCGAGCCCACCAGCGCATTGAGCACCACGTCGGCCTCGGTCCGCCGCACCAACTCCGCCGCGGCGGACGCTCCGCTGAGCCCGACGCCGATCCGGCGCGCCGCGTTCTCGTCGGCGAGGGCGGCGTTGTCGACTCCCGTGGCGGCCATCTGGGCCGCGAACAGCTCGGGGTTCCCGCCGCCCGCGGCCAGCCCGACCACCCGGAAACGGTCCGGGTTGGCGGCGATGACATCCAGGGCCTGCGTCCCGATCGACCCGGTGCTACCGAGCAGAAGGACGCGAACAGGTTCAGAAGCGTGCGGCACAGCCTCATTCTGTCGCATCCCGCGTCTGCTCCGGCCACCTCCTTCGGCGGAGAACCTCCGGAATGACCCGTGACGTGCGTCCAACGCACGTCACGGGTCATTCCGGTTGTCTAGGATCGGTGGGTGCCGCGCGCTCCGTTCAGCTATGCAGAGGTCGGTGCCACCAAGCCCGGCGGCCCTTGGCCGCCCGGCTATCACCACTTCCGGCTGCGGCGGCGCATCGGCGCCGGGCGCGAGCTGTTCGAGCGGGCGGGCCGCGAAATCCGGTGCTACCGCATGCAGCGCGGCATCGGCATCTTCCACTCCGCGAGCACGCCGACGGCGGAGCCGGACACCGAGCTGACGGTCCGGCTCGGCCCGATCGTCGCACCGTGCCGGGTGGTGTACGTGCTCGACGAGCCGGACGTGCGCGGGTTCGCCTACGGCACCCTGCCCGGCCATCCGGAGATCGGCGAAGAGCTGTTCGCGGTCGAATACTTCCCCGACGACGCCGCGGTGTACGGCATCGTCGCCGCCTTCTCCCGCCCCGGCGCCTGGTACACCCGCCTCGGCGGCCCCGCGGTCCGGGTGCTCCAGCGCCTGACCGCCGAGGCCTACCTGCGCACGCTGCCCCGCCGGTAAGGCTGACCGACAGTCCCCGTACACCCGTAGCGCGCGGCGACACCCCCCCC
>JABFVX010000187.1 GCA_013362555.1 Mycobacteriaceae bacterium | reverse complement strand
CATGACGTGCGCTCAGCGCACGTCATGGGTCATTCAGGACCGCGCATCAGGCAGGCGGCGCGAGGTCCAGCACCGCCAGCGGAATCGGCCGGTCGATCTTGGCCTGGAAGTCGGCGAGCAGTGGGTTGTTCGCCAGCGCCCATGCCGCGAACTCGGCGTACTCCGCACCCTCGAGCACCCGTCCGATCGCCCGGTAGGTCTTGTCCTTGAACTCGACGGTCACGTGCGGGTTCGCCTTGACGTTGTACCACCACGCCGGGTATTTGTCCTCGATGAACGAGCTGACATACATGATGTCGCCGCGGTAGAGCGGGCCCAGCGGCGTCACGTGCTGTTTGCCGCTGCGCGCTCCCGTCGTCGTGAGCAGGATAAGGTCTCCGCCCGCGTAGGCGCCGCCGACGGCGCCGCCGTTCTCGCGAAACTCCTTGATCACGTCGTCGTTCCAATTGGCGATGCTGCCCTCCTGGTCCCAGGCTTGGTTCCAGGGCGCGTCGGGGTCATCGTAAGAAACGACGTCCTTGGGGTCCGATGGTCCGGGTGTCGATTCCGCGTTGCTCATGACGGCCAGTCTGCCGCACCATTAGGTCAATTTCTGTCCTCATCGACGACGGCCGTCCTGAATGACCCGTGATGTCTGTTCGACGCACGTCATGGGTCATGCAGGACAACGGTGACCACGGATTCGGTCGATCACCTGAGCGAAGGCGACCATGTCGGCGGCGGGCGCCACGAAATGGGTCAGGTGGTGCCGTTCCCGGTACCGCACCAAGGTTTCGGCGATCTCGGCGGGTGCGCCGTGCAGGACGCCGGGCAGCGCAGGCAGTTCGTCGTCGGACAGGCCGGGAGCCGAGTTGCGCAGCATCGACAGGTCGGGCGCGCCGTGTCCCGCGAGCGTCACCGAGCCGAGGGTGAGACCCAGTTCCAGGTCCTGGACCGGTCGGCAGGCCGCGGAGCGGATGTGCGCGATCCGCGCCGCGAGCGCCTGCTCGACGACCGCGTCGGTGACCGGGCGCGTGTGCACCGGCACACTCGCCAACGACAGCGTGTCGGCCTCCCGCGCGGCGGCGGCGAGCAGCCGCTTTCCGCTGCCCGCCACCAGGATTCGCGGCCGCGGCGCCGCCCCGAATCGTTGCCGCAGCACGGCCAGCGTGTGTTCGAGGTGCGCCACGCGGGCGCCCGCGGCCGGAAAGGGCAGGCCCGCTTCGTCGAATTCGTGCTCGGCCCAGCCCGCGCCCAGGCCCAGGTCGAACCGGCCGTCGGTGACCATGTCGAGGGTCGCGGCGTCGCGGGCGAGCAACGCCGGATTGTAGAAGGCGGTGTTGAGCACGAACGTCCCCAGCCGCGGCCGGGTCGTCACCCCGGCCAGCGCGGCCAGCGCCGGAAACGCCGACACGGTGTCGAGGTGGTCCGGCAGCATGAGGACGTCGTAGCCGAGCTGTTCCGCCTGCCTGGCTCGGTCCCGCAGCCAGGCCAGCGGCGATCTGCCGGACAACCGGACGCCGAACCGGACGCCGAACCGGAAGGGCCTCTCGACGTCTGCGGACGTAGTCAGCGGCACTCCATTTCGGCGTACTCGCGCACCCGCGCACGCGCGAAGAACGTGCAGGGCGCACCGAGATTCGCGGCGTCGCGGTACTGGTCTCGGGCCTCGGCGTGCCGCCCGCACTTGCGGAGGAACTCCGCCAGCCGGATGTGCGCCTTGGAATCGAGCGGATCGAGCCGCACGAGCTTGCGGTAGTACGACTCCGCCACCACGAGATCGCCTGCGTCCCAAGCTGCTCGGCCGCGGGTCTCGAGCAGCGGGTGGAAGTTCTCCAGGGCGATGACGCGGTCGTCGTCGCAGGACTGCTCCAGCGCCTCTGCGGCGCACTCCTCGGCCCGGTCGAGCATCTCGGCCGTCGTGGCGTGATCGCCCGCGCGATACGGAATGAAGCTGACCCCGCGCCAATAGGCGCTGCGCAGAACCGCGGGCAGACCCCGTGCTTCGCCGGACGACCAGAGTCTTTCCGCAAAGGCATGCCATTCGCGCATGGTCGCGTCGTGTTGCTGTCGTCGTGCGTAGTGAACCGTGAGGTTGACCGCGGATGCCAGCCGGGTCTCCAGCGGCAGCTGCTCGTTCGTGGCCCGGGCGACGCCGATCTCGGCGATCCGGGCCACGGCGGCCGCGTCCGTCGGATCGACTTGGCACCGGACGATGGCGCCCAGATAGGACAAGGCCAGTTCCGCCGCGGAGCTGCCCGCGGGCTCCTCCGATCCCAGCAGATCGGTCAAGAACGTCCAGAAGGCGAGTTTCGCCAGAACCCGGGCCAGGTCGAGGCGGCGTTCCGGACCCAGCGCCGACCAGTCCTCGATCAGGTCGCACATCACCTGCCACGGTGCCGACCGCGCGTCGGAAGGCAGGTCGCACGGACTTTCCAGATACGGCACGCGGGGCTCGTCGAGTGTGATCGACATTCGCAGGTGCAATGGCGGCATGGCTTGGTTCGCGGGAACGTCGGCGCCCGCGTGCAGCTTTGCGCCGAGGTGGGCGGCCACCCGGGCGTGCAGGGGCCCGGCATCGCTGCACAGGTCGGTGTAGGCGGCGAGCAGCTGTCCGCTCGCGGTGGAGGTGGTCATGACGCTCCTGGTTCGCTGGGGGATCCTGCGGCCGGACTGAGCCGTTGGACGAGATCGACGACGTCGCAACCGATTCCGCGCTCGGCCAGCGCGGCATACGCCGCCGCCACCAGTTCTGTCCGTTCCCGCAGCAGCGACAGGTCGGCTGCCGCGTGCAGCCGCGGCAAGGCCGAAGCCAGGCCGGCCCAGGTCTGCGGCCGCATCGGGTCGTCACGCAGCTGTCGTTGGTAGCGTTCCGCCGCGAGCGTGAGATCTCCGGTGATGCAGGCGAAGTCGCCGGAGCCGTCGTCCCGGTCGCGCAGCGGGTCGGGCTCCGCGGCGTGGCGCATCATCGCGTGCGGCAGCGTGAGCCGATGGTAGGAGGCCGGGATGCTCGCCTGGTCCGCGAAGCGCGGCTGCGCGATATCGGCGACCGGCGACCCGTGCGCCGCCAGGTCTGCCAGACCGGCCGTGTCGGCGGGAGACATCGCGAGGTTGCGCACCCTCCAGAAGGCTCTCAGGCACACCGAGACGTCGGCGGCGACATCGCGCACCTGCGGGGAGATGTCCTCGGACTGCCAGGGCGCGATTCGATCCGCCAGGCGCGCCAGAAACTTCTCTCCGTCCGGTGCGAGGAATCCCGAGGCAACGACTTCGTGGATGGCCGTGGCGATCTGGCGTCGTCCGCATTCGAACTCCAAGTCGGCGCGCATGTTTCGATGACAAGCCGCCTTGCGGTGCACGCGCCAGAAATCCGTCACCCCGAAGAACGCGTAGATGCCGTGCATGATCCCGTAGATCGGGCGCGGGTCGACGCGCCACGGCGCATAGAAGCGCGCCGTGGCGTCGGGCTCGAACAGCTGCGCCTGGTCGACCAGCAGCGAGAACTTGTTGTGCTGGAACTCGTGGATCAGGGTATTGGTCAGGTTGCAGACGTCCGCGGGAGCGGTCGCGTAGATCGCGCCGAAACCGGTCGGCGACGTCCAGCTCTGCCCGACCTTCTCCGGCTTGCCGGTGAGCGGGACGACCATGCGCAGACTGGCGCGCATCGGCGCGTAGTACTGCGGAAAGTCGCTGCGCAGCAGTTGCCAGGCGAGATCGAAGTACCGGGCCCAGGACAGCGCGTCCGCGGGGTCGAGTTCACCCGACTCCGGGGTGAACTGTTCGGGCAGAACGACGTCGAGGTCGCGAAACGGATCGAGGTCGTCGAGGTGGATTGGGTGCGCCGAATCCGCGATCTCGAGGCGCCGCAGCGGCGACCATGCCGGCTGCGGCCGCTGCAGGCGGGAATGTACGACGCGGGTCGTGGCTCCGTCGTCGAACCGCAGCACGCCGTCGGCCGACCAGCTCAGCCGACAGTGCCCGCACTCGCCCGTCTCGTTCAGCCTCGCCATGCCGAGCAGCGGCAGCATCACCACGCCCGCGCGCACCACCACGCGAGCCGACCCCGGCCGGCCGGCGAGGATCTCGCCGCTGGCCGCCATCCACCGGAGGTAGCCGAGGTCGGCCCACATCGGGACCGCCTGTGCGGCAGCGTGGTCGGCGAAGTTCAGCCACCGAAAGATCAGTGTCAGCCAGTTGCCGAGGTGCGGGTACGCCAGCAGGTCCGCGGCCAGGTCGGGATCACTGTCGCGCAGGTCGGCCAGCACGCGCAGTGCCGACTCCGCCTCGCCCGCCTCGTCGGGCCGGTCCGCGCCGAGCGTGGCCACGAGCACTTGCAGCAGAATCCAGCGGCCGTGCAAGGCCTGTCCCGCGAGTGCCGCGACCGTCGCCGCGGAGCCGGTCCCGGATCCGAGATCCAGTGTCGCCATGTCGATATCGGTGGTGTCGACGGAGGTCATCGGGCAGCTGCTTTCTCCAGGTCGTCGTCGAGCCGGGCGCCGATGTGCCGGATAAGCGCGGCCAGGTCGCTGCAATAGATCGACGGATTGCGGAAGCCGGTGTCCGCGCTGTACCGGTGGACGTAGTCGCCGCCGCCGCAGATGTCTTCCAGCGGGCACGACACGCACGCGTCGCTCAGCGCCGCGGCGCCGATCTGGCGGGCGATGACCCCGGGCTCCCACAGGGCGCGGTTCAGGTGGTCGCCGAGTCCCGTGTCCGCCGCGGCGATGGCGGCGATGCGGGTGGCGCCGGAGTATGCGGACTTGAGCGCATCGCCCTGTTCCAGAGTCCCGTCGGTTTCGATGATGGCCAGCCGGATCGGAGCGAGGCCGAACAGTTCACCCTGGGGCCTGCCGCCGATGAGTGCGTGAATGATGTCGTCGAACATGCGGATGTGGGTGGGCAGCGCCGCTGCGTCGTACCACCGGTCGAATATCGGTATGAGCCACTCGGCGTACGGGGCGGTGTCGTTGCCGTGCTCCTTGCCGGGCGGCGGCGTGTGCCAGTTGCCGTGCGGCATCAGGAAGTCGAGGGCCGGCGGGTCGAACCGGAGCAGGTCCTCGTAGGTCTGCAGCGGATCGTTGGCCAGATCGACTGTGCACAGCAGACCGCCGTAGAGTGCGGGGTTGCGGTGCTCGCGCAACCGCGTCACTCCCCGCGCCGCGTCGTCGTAGCTGCCTGCGCCGCGCCGCCACTTCCGGTGGCGGTCGTGGGCTTCGCGGCCGCCGTCGAGACTGACGCCGACGGTGACGGCCCACCGGTCGCAGATGTCGAGGAACTCGTCGTCGATGAGCACCCCGTTCGACTGCATTCCCAGCCGCAGCTCGGCGATCGGCCCGAGCCGCTGCCGGGCGTGGCGGGCGAAGTACTCGACCCGCGAGTGGCCCGCCAGCAGCGGTTCTCCGCCATGGAACACGAGGCTGACGGCCGGGATCGCATGGCGGGCGACATGATCGGCGATGCCGTCGCACGCTTCGGCGAACACCTGCTCGGTCATCACTGTCGGCTGGTCGCGCCAACTCTGGTCGATCGATTCGTACATGTAGCAGTAGTCGCAGGCGAGATTGCACCTGCTGTGAATCTTGACGATGAACTCGTTGAACGGGTGCGGCCGCCATCCGGACGAGCGGAGGGCGCCCACATCCAAACCTACTGTGGGCCAAGGGCCTGAGGTCTGACCGGGCATGTTGACACCTCGACGGTACTGAGACGGATAGCCGGCCGCCGTGCGGCGCAACGGGCGGCGGCAGTGGAGTCCTGCGGTCCAGACTGCGGTGTCGGCGCGACCTGGACCGCAGGAGTGCGGCAGGCCTGCTTTCCGGCCTGGCCGCCTGCTTCAGCGCACATCAGCGATGTGCGCGCCGGTCACTGGTAGTCGATGAACGCCTGGAAGGCGGCGGGATGCGCGTGCAACGCCGAGGCCATCTGCCGCCTGATCGACGAACGCAGGGCCGGGCTGACGCCACCCAGCAGGCGTTCGATGTCGTCGTCGGTTACTTCTTCGGTGAGGACCGGGCTTTCCATCGTTGTCTCCTTGCTCGTTTCGATGTCGTCTTCGTGACGAAGACGACCGCTGTGGTCTGAAGTCCGCCGATTTCCGGGGCGGGTCGCGGCACGATGTCAGCACGGCGCAGGCACGGTTTCGGGGCGCGAGAGATCGGAACTGTGAATCGTCGAGGGATGGAGGCCGATCACGGCCGTGCAACACATGGCGGCCGAAAGAATGATCCGGGTCGGTCCCAAGCCCAGCCAGGAAATCAGGTATCCGCCTGCCAGCGGGCCTGCCGCCGCGGCGCCCGCGTTCCAGGTGGCCATGGCGGCGTACGCCCGGCCGAGCACCTCGTCGGGCACGATGTGCATGCGCACCGTGGTCAAGGCGACCCCGAACACGGCTCCGACGACGCCGACGCCGCCCCAGCACGCAGTCAGGGCCCGCGGGTCGGCGGTGAACGCGAACGGCAGCAGGCAGCAGGTCCACACCCACAGCGCGCCGCGGACGACGGTCCCGACGGTGCACAACCGGAGCAGGCCGGGTGCGACCGCCGAACCGATCACGCCGCCGAGCCCGCCCGCCCCGAGCACCAGGCCCACCACCCACGCCGGGCTGCCGCCTGCCCGCGTCTGCACGAGCATGACCAGTATGGCCATCTGGGCAATCATGCTGACAAGCCCCGCGATGAGAGTCGTGGTGCGCAGGAACGGGTGGCGCCAGACGACCGGGCCCCCGTCGAGCATGCGAATACCGGTCGGAGCAGCGCCCGCCGCCGTGCCGTCATCGGATTTGTCCGCGAATCTCATCGCGGACAAGGTGCTCAAGCACAAAAGATACGACACGGCGTTGACCAGGAATGGCAGCCATTTGGCGACGCCGGCAATTGCGGTGCCGAACGCCCAGC
>JABFVX010000389.1 GCA_013362555.1 Mycobacteriaceae bacterium | reverse complement strand
GTTGCGTTCGGCGCAACTCATGGGTCGTTCTGGACGAAGGGCTGGGCCAATGCCGCGGCGAGGAGGGCCGCGTAGGAGTCGATGTCGGGGAGGGCGGCAGGGCCCGCCACGATGGAAATGGCGACGGTGTCGCCGATGCCGTGGACTCCGTGGGTGAGGCCCATGACCGGCGACAGTGCCGGGAACCCTGCGGTGAACCGCACGGTACCGCCGCCGAGATCGAGGTCGGCCTGGCCGCGAAATACGCTGGAGACAACGGTGTTTCCGGTCACCGTCGCGGGGCGCAGATGCAGCGGGAATTGGGCGATCTCGTGCCACATCGCGGGCGCGGGCATACCGGTCGTCAGTGCTCGGGCGGCAGATCGGGACGATGCCGCCCGAGCGCGTTTCGCCGCGGCCAGGGCCTCCGCGATTTTCGCGGCCCGCCGCTCCAAATCTGGCTCGTCCGGGTACAACTCGACTCCGACATTGCCGAAGTTGTTCCGCTGCTGGGGCCGGCGCTCGCCCGGACCGTCGGCGACGGTTACTTCCGCACCGAGGCGGGCCGGGCTGGACCCGCTGCGAGATTCCCACTGTGCCAGCGCGATCGAGATGGCCGACAGCACGGCGACGGTCACCGTGGAATCCGCGGCGGGCAATTCGGCCCTGGACCGCACCAGCATTCGCACCTGGCGTTCCGGGCCGGGGTCGACGTTCACCGAGGCCAGTGGCATGCCCGACCGGGTGTCAGCCGCGCGTTGCCGCCGTTCCTGGTCCGCGCGGTACCCGCGGACCAGGGTCATCGCGGTGCGGCCCGGCAGTCGCGACAGCCCGCGGGCGACGGCCACGGCGTTGGGCAGAGGTCGCAGTGGCTCGACGGAATCCGGCCGTGCGGGAGTCGGAGCCAGCAGAACGCGCGCCAACTCCGAGGAGCGCCGGCCGTCGGCGAGCGCGTGTGAGAACTGGAGCACCGCCACCAAAGCCGTTCCCGTGCAGTGCGGGACGCCGCGGACGCCGGGAAAAAGGTGGATGCGCCAGGCGTGCTCGCGGGCGTCGACGTGCCGGGTGAGCAGCGCGCCGAGCGCGGCGGTGAGTCCGTCCCAGGTCAACCCGGCCGGATCATGGGCAATGATCTGCGCCGCATCCGGTTCGGCCGGAACCCAGTACGGGTAGTCGAGGTTGCGCGGCACCGGACGGACCCGCATGCATAGGTCGGCCTGCCCGCGGGCGCGAGCGAGCAGCCCGGCCCGGATGTCGTCGAGATCGTCACGGACCCCGTCGAAGCAGTACAACTGAAACTGGTCGTTGGGTATCCGAGACGCAAGCCAGAACATCTGGGCATCCCGAGGAGTCAACTGAACCACCCGGCCATTGTCACCGAGACCCCCAGCCAGCGTAAGCAGCGTCCAGAACGACCCATGACGTGCGCCTAACGCAACTCATGGGTCATTCTGGACGTCTGTGAGCCAGTCCCCGTGGGTCTGAGGGTGGGCATTAAGAGTGTCTTGAACGACCCGTGACGTGCGTCTAGCGCAACTCATGGGTCATTCTGGACATCTCTGGACGGTGGGGAGCTAGGGCTGAGTGGTGGCTGCCTCGTGGGCGAGGAGTTGGCGTTTGACCGGCAGGCCCCAGCGGAAGCCGCCGAGGGTGCCGTCGGTGCGGACGATGCGGTGGCACGGCACGAACAACGCGGCGGCGTTGCGGGCGCAGGCGCTCGCCGCCGCGCGGACCGCCGCGGGGCGGCCTGCCAGATCGGCGAATTGGGTGTAGGTGATCGGCTCGCCAGCCGGGACTTTGCGGAGAACACCCCAGGCGTGTTCGAGGAACTCGCCGGAGCGCTGCCGCACCGGGATGCCGTCGATCGCCTGGACATCTCCGTCGTGGTAGGCGGTGACAGCGCTGGTGACCGCGCCGAGAGAGTCGCTGTGCCGCAGGGTGTCCGGGCGCAGGGTCGGATGGACCACGGCGATCAGAGCGTTGACGTCGGCAGTCCAGCCTGCGGCGATGACCTGGTCGCCGTCGTCGACGACGGCTGTGAACGGGCCGATATGGGTTGCAGTGGTGCTGTAGTAGGCGGTCATCGGGGCAACCTTTCCGGTTCGGAGGCAACGGGTGTGAGGGCGTGTTTCCACAGATGCATGGACAGGTAGGAACGCCACGGCGCCCAGCGCGCGCTGGCGGCGAGGTCGATTCCGGCCTGCTCGGCGCCGCGGCGCAGCACCAGGTCGGTGGAAAGCAGCACGTCGGGATCGGCGAGCAGGCGCATCGTCACGTAGTCGGCGGTCCACGGGCCGACGCCGCGCAGTCGCAATAGCTCCTCGCGCAGTTCAGCCGCCTGCCGTGCCGGATGCAGGTCGAGTTTCCCAGTGGCCAGCTGCTCGGCCGCCTCGACGATCGCCTGAATCCGCCGAGCCGGCCCGGTGAGCACTTCCGCGCCGCGCTCGGCGACCGTGTCGGCGATCGGGAACAGCCACAGCCGCACTGCATCCGGCGCCGCAGGCTCGATCGGCTCGCCGAGCGCGGTGACCAGGCGCGCAGTGTGGGTCGCGGCAGCCGCCACCGACAACTGCTGCCCGATCATGGTGCGCAACAACAGCTCCGCGCCGTCCACCGCGCCTGCCAGCCGAATGCCCGGGGTGATGCGCAGTGCCGTGCCGTCGGCGGCTGCCGTCAACGCGCTGTCGATACCGACCGGGTCGGCGTCCAAATCGAGCAGATGACGCAGGCGGGCCACGACGGGCGCCAGGTCGCGCATGTCGCGCAGAGTCAGCTCCGCGCGCACATGCCCGGGCCGGAAGTCCACGCCCACCACCGCGTATCCGTGCGGCGTGCGCATGGTGCGGGTGAAGCCTTGCGGCGAAACGACTTCCAGCCCGGTGACGGCGTGCGCGGCCAACTGCCGCACAGTCCAGTCCGCGTCGTATGGTTCCCGGTACGGCAGCCGCAGCACGACCGTCCCGTCCGCGGCGGGGGCCTCGCCGCGGCGCTCCGCCTCGGCCCGCATCACCGACGGCGCCACGGCGAAGACCTCGCGGACAGTGTCGTTGAACTGCCGGATGCTGCTGAACCCGGATGCAAAGGCAATGTCGGACATCGACATTCGTGTGGTCTGGACGAGCAGTCGGGCGGTGTGCGCCCGATGCGCCCGGGCGAGCGCGAGCGGACCAGCACCCAGTTCGGCCGTCAGGACCCGGGTCAACTGCCGCACGGAGTAGCCCAGCGCCGCCGCCAAGGCGGGCACTCCGCCCCGCTCGACCGCGCCGTCCCTGACCAGCCGCATGGCTCGGGCCGCCAGGTCCGAACGGACATTCCACAGCGGCGATCCCGGCGCGGCATCCGGCAGGCACCTCCGACAGGCCCGGTAGCCGGCCTGCTGCGCGGCGGCCGCCGTCGGATAGAACGTGACATTGCCCGGCTTGGGGGTGATCGCCGGGCACGACGGCCTGCAGTAGATCCCGGTGGTCCGCACCGCGGTGTAGAACTGTCCGTCGAAGCGGGCGTCCCGAGTGGACACCGCCCGATAACAGCTCTCGAAGTCATTGATCACACCGACCACTCTGGCAGCGCCCAAGCCCCCGCGCTAGCGGAAATCGGCCATCACGCCTACCTCCAGGATGACCCGTGACGTGCGGTCTTGAATGGCGCTGCTCGCGAGGCCCTGCGGTGTTACGCGAGCTGCCTCCTCGGGCCGCCGTCTCGCAGCGCGGTGTTGAATGGCGCTGCTCGCGAGGCCCTGCGGTGTTACGCGAGCTGCCTCCTCGGGCCGCCGTCTCGCAGCGCGAAATAGCACGTCACGGGTCATTCTGGAGGTCTGGTCAGCGCCACCACTGGCCGAAGTCGGGGGTGAGGACCTGGTTGATGTCGACCGGGATGCCGTCGATGACGCGGCCGGAGGCGCGGGGGAGTTGGTGCAGGTTTGCGGCCTGGTGCACGACGCCCTTCGAGCCCCAGTCGTGTTGCCAGTACCAGGCCCCGAGGCCGGCGGCGCGGGCCCACTCGATGGTCGGGACGTTGGCGTAGACGCCGGTGTTCTCCTTGCCGACGACGGACTGCCAGCCCGCGAGGTACTTGGCGATCTGGCTCTCGAACTGAGCGGCGGTGGGGCTGTCGTCGATCGAGGCGTAGATCGGCCGGTTGTCCGGGCCGCCCGCGGCGCGGTGCAGTTCCTGGCCGCGGCGGGCGTGCCGCACGCCCGCGTCGAAGCCGCCCTTCCAGTCCGCGGTTGCGCCCTTGCCGAACTGGTAGCACGAAACCACCTGGAGGCCGGCGGCTTTCAGGTCAGACGCCTCGCGGGCGAGCAGCGGCTTGCCCGCCATCCACTCGGCTCCGGGCCGCCGGTCGGAAACGTAGCGGATGGCCCCGAGGTGGCCGGCGTCCCGGATGGCCTGTGCGCCGGGCACGCCGCCCGAGTAGTCCACCAGCGTGCCCATCCCCGGCGCCGCGGCCGCACGCGGCGCGGCGAGGGCGCCTGCCGCGAGCGCCGAGGTCAGGGCGAGTAATTCCCGACGGGTAGTGCGCATCAGGCCTCCTGAAGACGGTGCGGGGTCAGTGCACGGTGAACATGCCCACGGTGGGCAGAAAGCTGCAGGTGCGGGTCTGGTCCGCGCCGGCCTGGGTGACCAAGCCGCCGGAGACGACGGCCACGACTCGCCCCGGGCCCGTGTCGGCGAGGGCCGACAGTGTGGCAGGGCCGTTGGGGTTGATCTTCGCGGCCGTGGTGAGAGTCTGGGTCTGGGTGCGGCGGTTGTCGAGGTTCAGCCAGGTGACCGTCATCGGGTTCGGCTGGGTCGCGGCGGCGGCCTTGGTGCCGAGCGCGGTGAACACGAACCCGGCTTGACCGCTGTGCGGACCCGGCGGCGGCAGGGCGGCCGGGCCCGGCACGGCCAGAGCGGTGGCCACCGAATCCGCCGAGTCGCCGATGCAGGCCTTGCCGATCGAGGGATACAGGAACTGCGCGATACTGGGGCCGTTGCCCGGCAGTTTCGGCCCGCCCCCGCCGGACCCGTCCAGAAACGCGACGACCGCGACCAGGATCTGCTTCACCGGCGCGGGCAGCCCGGGATCGTCCGCGAGCCTGCGCGCTTGGCCGAGGATCGACTCCTGTGCGGGTGAACGCACTTGGTCGACGGAGATGTCGGCGGGCCCGGCGGCCGCGCCGATGATCGCGGGCACCAGCGCGGCGAGCGCGTCGATCGAGAAGTCGGCATGTGAGTTCTCCGCGGCCCCGGAGGCGGGGAACACCGCGGCGGCACTCGCCGACATCGCGAGCGCGGCGAAGACCCTGGCAGTTCTACGCGTCAACACGAGACCTGTCCTTCGTCGGAGGGGGTGAGCGTAACAACGGCGCACGCAGCGGCAGGGGATCCGAGAACGCGTGTCGACGACCTTCCGGAATGACCCGTGACGTGCGTCGGGCGCAACCCACGGGTCGTTCCGGAATCGAATGATCGCTCGACTAGGCTCGACACCCTGTCCTGCCAACTCCGCAGAAAGAGCCGCCGCACTTGGTCCAGCGTGATCGCGTTCTCTCCGGACTGCTCTGGGCCGCACCAGCACTGCTCGCCGCGGCGGTGCTGGGCCGGGTGCTGCTCGGCATCCTCCTTCCGACCGGCCTGAACGTCGTGGATCTGCACGTGTACGTGGACGGTTCGGCGGCCTTGCTGCACAACCGGCTCTACGACTACACCTACTCGGAGCAGACTCCGGATTTCCCGCTCCCGTTCACCTATCCGCCATTCGCGGCGCTGGTGTTCTTCCCGCTGCATTACCTGGTGAACTTCGTGCCGTTCAAGGTGCTGGCGCTGCTGTGGCAGCTGGCCGTCATCGGCGGGCTCTACGCGCTGCTGCGGCTCGCGCAGCGGCTGCTCGGCACGCACCGGCAGCCGCGGTCCGCGCGGATCGCGATGCTGGGCACCGCCGTGGGCATGTGGGCCGAGCCGGTGCGCAGCACGCTGGACTACGGGCAGGTCAACGTCTTCCTGGCGCTGGCGGGGATGGCGGCCGCGGTCGCCGCGCGGTGGTGGCTGTCCGGGCTGCTGGTGGGCGTCGTCGCGGGGATCAAGCTGACGCCCGCGGTGACCGGCTTCTACTTCTTGGCCCGCCGGAACTGGGCGACGGTGGCGTGGTCGGCGGCGGTGTTCGCCGGGACAGTCGGCCTGAGTTACCTGGTGGTCGGCCCGGAGGCGAAGACCTATTTCGGCACCCTGCTCGGCGACGCCTCCCGGATCGGCCCGGTTGGATCGGTGCAGAATCAGTCGCTGCGCGGTGCGCTGAGCCGCATCCTCGGCCACGACGTGCAGAGCGGGCCGTGGTGGATCGCGGCTGTCACCGTGACCGCCGTGCTGGCGATATTCGCCTGGCGCGCATTGGATTCCGAAGATCGGCTGGGGCAGCTGCTGATCGTGCAGCTATTCGGCCTGATGGCCTCGCCCATCTCGTGGACCCACCACTGGGTGTGGCTGGTGCCGCTGCTGTTGTGGGTGGCGTGCAGCGGCGCCTGGCAGCGGCGCGGCGCGGCGGTGGTCGCCGCGTACTGGTTCCTCGACGTCATGATCGGCATACCCGGCCAGCTCAGCTATTTCCAGGATTCGATCTGGCCTATCTCACGTCCCGGGCCGCTGGCGTGGGCGGGCGCGGTGGATGCGGTCGGCGTGCTGCTCACCTACGGCTGGCTCATCCGCACCGGCCGCAGGGACCGCGCGGCCCCGGCCGCGGCGTGAGGGAGGTCGCCGCGGCTGCGGTGGTCGAGGCGGGCAGGCTGCTGGTCGCGCAGCGCCGCACCCCGCCCGAGTTGGCCGGGCAGTGGGAGCTGCCCGGCGGCAAGGTCGAGTTCGGCGAGACTCCGCAGGAGGCGCTGCGCCGCGAGCTCGCCGAGGAACTCGGCGTCACGGCC
>JABFVX010000189.1 GCA_013362555.1 Mycobacteriaceae bacterium | reverse complement strand
GGAATGGCGAGATGCGGTGCGGACGACGACTTCTTCGCCGCGGGCGGCACCTCGCTCACGGCCGCCCGAGCCGCCGCACAGCTCAGCGCCGCCCTGGGCGCCCGCGTTCGAGTGCGGGAGATCTTCGCGGCCCCCGCTGTCGCGGACCTCGCGGCCGCACTGTCCGGCGACACCGCGCAGCGCGGCCTCGCGCCGCTGCGCCGCCGCGAGCGCCCCGCACAGCTGCCGGTCACCCCCGCGCAGCAGCGGATCTGGTTCCTGCACCGGCTCGACCCCCGGTCCGCGGCATACAACATCCCCCTGGCCCTGCGCCTGTCCGGTGACCTCGACCGAGCGGCGCTGAACCGGGCTCTGCTCGACGTGGTGGACCGACACGAGGCGTTGCGCACCGTCTTCGTCGAGATCGACGGCGTGCCGCACCAACGGGTCATACCGATCGACGAGGTCGACTTCGCGGTGTCGGCGCAGGCGGTCGGCGCGGCGGGGCTGCTGCCCGCGCTCGCGGACTTCGCCGCCGCCCCGTTCGACCTCACCGCCCAGATCTCGGTGCGGGCCAGGCTTTTCGAGATCGAGCCGCGGGAATGGGCGCTGTTGATCGTGGCCCACCACATCAACCTCGACGGATTCTCACTGGCGCCGTTGGCGCGCGACGTGATGTCGGCATACCGCGCCCGCGCCGCGGGTGACGCCCCGCAGTGGCAGCCGCTGCCGGTGCAACCCGCCGATGTCGCGCTGTGGCAGCGCGACGTCCTCGGCGTCGACAGCGACCCGGATTCCGTGCTGTCGAGCCAACTCCGGCACTGGCAGTCGGCGCTGGCCGACCAGCCCGACGAGCTGGCGCTGCCCTTCGACCGGCCGCGGCCTGCCGTGGCGTCGCACCGCGGCGGCCGGGTCGAGTTCGACATCGACGCGGCGGCGGCAGGCCGGATGGCGGGACTGGCACGCGCACAGTCGATGTCGCTGCTGATGGTGGCGCATGCCGCCGTGGCTCTGACGCTCGCGCGGCTGTCGGGCGAGAACGACGTCGCCGTCGGAACCCCGGTCGCGGGCCGCGACCACGCCGCGCTCGAGAGCGTGGTCGGCATGTTCGTCACTATGGTGGTGCTGCGGACCCACGTGGACGCCGATGAACCGTTCACGGCCCTGCTGCACCGGGTCCGAGCCGCGGACCTCGCCGCGTTCGCGCACGCCGACGTGCCTTTCGAACGGGTCGTGGAGCAGCTGGCGCCGCGCCGGGCCGGATCGGCGCACCCGCTGTTCCAGGTGATGCTGGCCTACGACGACTTCGGCGACCAGGACGTCGACCTGCCCGGCCTGCGGGCCGAGCCGGTCGCGATCCCGTTCACGCCGACGAAGTTCGACCTCGAGTTCCATCTGGCCCCGCGGCCGGACGGCGGGGTCGGGCTGACGCTCGACTACGCGCGCGACGTGTTCGACGAAGCCACCGCGCACAGCATCGGGGCGCGCGTCCTGCGCATCCTCGACGCCGCGACCGCGGCCCCGGACACGCTCGTCGGCGCGTTGGACGTGCTCGACTCTGCGGAACGGGCGAACCTGCTGGCCCGCACCGGCGTCGGAGCGGTGTCCACCGGCCTCCTGCCGGAGCTGCTGAGCGGTGCGGCGCAACGGCATCCGGAGCGCATCGCGGTGGTGTGCGGCCCGCGCCACCTGACCTACCGGCACCTCGACGCGTACTCCGATCTGCTGGCGCGCACGTTGATCGGGCGCGGCATCGGCCCGGAGGACACGGTCGCCGTCGCCGTGCCCCGCTCGCTGGAGGCGATCCTGGCGATATGGGCCGTCGCCAAGACCGGCGCGGCGTTCCTGCCGATCGACCCGGACCACCCGGCGGACCGGATCGCCTACCTGATCTCCGATTCCGGCGTCCGCACCGGGCTCACCACCGCGCCGCGGCGCGACCGCTTGCCGCTCACGGTGAAGTGGGTGACCGTCGCGGCGCCGTTCGCCGAGAAGGCCGAGGCCAACCCCGTCACCGACGCCGATCGGGTGCGGCCGCTGCGAGCGCAGCACGCGGCATACGTGATCTACACCTCCGGGTCGACCGGACAGCCCAAGGGCGTCACGGTGTCCCACACCGGACTGGCCAACGTCGCTGCCGACCTGGCGGACCGCTATCGGATCGACTCCGCCGCGCGGGTGCTCCAGGTCGCCGCACCGGGCTTCGACGCCACCGTGCTGGAGCTGCTGCTGGCGGTCCAGGCAGGCGCCGCGCTGGTGGTCGCGCCGCCGCAGGTGTACGGCGGCCGCGAGCTGGCCGAGCTGATCACCCACACCGGGGTGACCCACGCCTTCCTGACTCCACAGGTGCTGGCCACCGTCGACCCGGCCGACGTGCCAGGTCTGCGCGCACTGAGCGTCGGCGGGGAAGCGACCACGGCGAGCCTGCTGGGGCGCTGGGCCGACCGGCGGCTGCTCGTCACCTACGGCCCGACCGAAACCACGGTGATCACCAACCTCGGGCCGCTGCCGGGCGCGGGCGCGGTCGTGCCGCTCGGCGACGCGATCCGCGGAACCCGCTGCACGGTGCTCGACGGCAGGCTGGCGCCGGTGCCTGCCGGGGTCACCGGCGAGTTGCACCTCTCCGGGCCGCAATTGGCCCGCGGCTATCACGGGCGGCCCGGGCTGACCGCCTGCCGCTTCGTCGCCGATCCGCACGGCGCTCCCGGCACCAGAACGTACCGGACGGGCGACTTGGTGCGGTGGACTCGCACCGGAGCGCTCGAGTATCGCGGGCGCGCGGACTTCCAGGTGAAGATCCGCGGGGTGCGCATCGAACTCGGCGAGGTGGAGGCCGCCCTGACCGCCCACCCGGGCGTACGACACGCCGTCGCCCTGGCCCGCGACACCGACACCGGTTCACAGCTCGTCGGATACGTCGCGCGCGAATGCGACGCGGACCTCGATCCGGCCGAGATACGCCGGTCGATGGCGGCCCAGTTCCCGGCGACCCTGGTCCCGGCGGCGGTGGTGGTGCTCGACGAGCTGCCGCGGACCAGCAACGGAAAGCTGGACCGCAACGCTCTGCCCGCACCCGTCTTCGAGCCGCGGCCGTTCCGGGCGCCCGACACCGCCATCGAAACGGCCGTGGCCGCGACATTCGCGGACCTGCTCGGCGTGGCGCGCTGCGGCCTGGACGACGACTTCTTCGCACTCGGCGGCAATTCGCTGCTCGCCGCGCGGGCCGCCGCTCGGCTCCGCGACGCGCTGCGGGTCGACGTCGCGGTCCGGGACATGTTCGACGCGTCGACGGTCGCCGCGCTCGCCGAGCGCGTCGCGTCGGGGCGGGCGGGCCTGTCCGCGGCCGGGCTGAACACCGTGCTGCGCGCGAACACCGACGCCGACGGCGTCCCGCTGTTCTGCATCCATCCCGGCGGCGGCCTGGCCTGGCCCTACTTCGGTCTGGTCAAGCACCTCGACGGCCGAACCCCGCTGTATGCGCTGCAAGATCCCGGCGTGGTCGCGGGCGAGCCGGTGCTGGCCACCTTGGCCGACTACGCCGAGCACTACACGGCCGAAATCCGCCGAATCCGTCCCGAGGGCCCCTACCGCCTGCTCGGCTGGTCCCTGGGCGGCGCCATCGCCCACGAGGTCGCGGTCCGACTGCAACAGGCGGGCGCTGTCGTCGATTTCCTCTGCGTGGTCGACGCGTTCCCCGGCGACGCCGATGTCGCAGGGGATTCCGGCAGCGCGACCGAGACCCCGGACACGGCAGCGGACGTCGCCGTGCTCTGGGAGCTGCTCGACCTCGGCCCGGCCCCGGATCCGGTCACGGGCGACCCGATCGAGATGTTGCGGTCCCGGGTCGCGTCGACCGGCCTGCTGCCCGCCCCGGTCGTCGACCGCGCCATCGTCGCGCTCACGCGCTCGGTGCCCGGCGCTCCGACAGCGGCTTTCGCGGGCGACCTGCTCGCCTTCACCGCCGACCGGGACGGCCGCCACCCCGAGGTCGCCGCGGCGCACTGGCGCCGCCACGTCACCGGGCGAATCGCCGCCGTACCCGTCGACCAGACCCACCTGGGCATGTTCCAGCCCGACGCACTGGAGGTGATCGGCCCGCGGGTGGCGGCGGCGCTGCGCAAACCCGAGCGCCGACAGTGGTTCGGCTGGAAGGAGATAACCACCGCTGCGGGCGAGTCGCCCGGGGCGCCGCTGCAACCCGGCACGTAGACTCGTTCTACCAACCCAACGGTATCTATTTCGTCCACGTGGGAGACGAATGCGCCTCGAACAGACGTCCATTCCGGCGAATGCGGGCGGCGGGCCACCGGAGCGCGAGCGGCTCCGACTGGCCGGCTGGGTCGCCCGCACGCTGGACCGCCGTGCGGGCACTCCGCTGCCCGCGGACGCGCTGACGAAACTGGCCGCGGAACTCGAAGCGCGCACGGTGCCCTCGGGTGCCGTGGTGTTCACGGCGGGCGCCCGGGCGTCAGGGGTCTGGATCGTGCGCCAAGGCAGGGTGGAGTTGAGCGTGCAGACCGATCGGCGCCGCACGGTGGTGGACGTGCTGCGGCCCGGCGACGTCGAGGGCGACATCGCGCTGCTGCTCGACATTCCGCTGCGGTACACCGCCCGCGCGCTGACCTGCTGCTCCTACCTCTACCTGCCGCGCGCGTCGTTCGAGTCGCTGCTCGACGAGCATCGCGCACTGGCCCGGCACTGGCTCGCCAGCGTCGCGCAGCGCACGGCGGAAACGCAGGCCAGGCTCCTGAGCATGTTGGGCCGCCCGCTGCCCGCCCAGGTCGCTCAGCTGCTGCTCGCCGAGGCGGGCGACGGGCGGGTGCCGCTGGCACAGCACAAACTCGCGGCCATGGTCGGAGTGCGGCGACCCTCGCTGAACAAGCTCCTGAAAGATTTCGAACGAGAAGGTTTGATCGAAACCGGCTACGGTTCTATCCGGATCAACGATGCCAGGAGGTTGCGGGGAATCGCAGGCGGCAGCGGCAACACGACCTGACGCAGTCGATACCAGCATGGGACGCGCCCATTACACAAAGGAGTTCGATGGTGCTCGCCGCTTGCCAAGAAGACTTCGCACGGTATGCCCTGCCCGAGATGGACGTGCTGAAACGAGTGGCGCGCACCCTCACCAGCCAGGCCTGCGACGCCGAGGACCTGGTGCAGGAGACGCTGCTGCGGGCCTACCGGTCGCTCCCGCATTTCGACGGCCGCCACCCGCGCGCCTGGCTGCTCACCATCATGCGCAACGCGGAGCGCAACCGCCGCCGCGCGACTCGGCCCGAGCTGCTCGACGACCCGGAGGACCTCGCCGAGCTCGCCACCGGCACGGCGGTGTCGCCGGAGACCGTCATTCTGGCGGCCGCCGACAACTCCACCGTGGTTCAGGCCCTGCGCTCGCTGCCGCCCGCGCACCGGGCGGTCGTAGTCCTGGTCGACCTCGAGGGCCACTCCTATGCCGACGCCGCCGCCGCGCTGCGGGTCCCGATCGGAACGGTCATGAGCCGCCTGTCGCGAGCCCGGGCGGGCCTGCGCCTGCGCCTGACCAAAACCGACCCGCAACACACGCACGCCTTCTTGCCGGACGCACCGCTATCAGGCACATAATCCCGGTGCGTCTGACAAGAACCGGTGCGTCTGTGAGTGACGTCAGCCGTCGGGAGTGTCCGCGGGGTCGACCGGAACCATCGGCTCGTGCCAGGCTGTCGGGTCGCCGTAGACCCTGTCCTCGTCCGGACTTTCCGCGGTTTTCTTCTTGCCGCGGCGACGGCCGTCGTCCACGGCCGCGAACGCGAACGGGTTTTCGCCCTCGCGCGGATTGAGCACCTTCACGCCGGACCACGACATGCCTTCCATCACTTCGCGCCCGAGTCTGCCGTTGTCGCCTCGCAGCCGGACGATGTCGCGCGGCGTCGCACGCTCGGCCGCAGGCAGCGACAGCCGCGCCGCCATGTCGTCCAGCAGCCGCCGGTCCGCGCGCGACGACCGAGCGCGCACCTCCGCGATGGCGGCGCGCACCAGCGGCTCGTCGCCGGCCCAGCGCGGTTCGAACCAGCGGTAGTCCATCAGCGCCCAGAACAGCCCGCCGTCGGCGTCGCCCGCCTGGAGTTCCACCCGGTGGATTCCGTTGGCGCGCAGCATGTCTTCCACGGCCCGGACCAGCCGCACGCCGGCTCCGGTGCCGCGGTGGTCCGCATCGAAGTAGATGCCTTCGAAGTAGACGGCCGTCCGGCCTTCGCCGTCCAAGAACATCTGGGCGCTGAGCATTCCGATGTCGACGCCGGCCGCGTCGTCGAACAACGTCCCCTTCAAGGTGAACCCGTTCGCCGAATCCGGCGAGTCGAGACCGGGCAGGTCGTACTCCCCCACGATCTCGCCGAGCCGGTAGCCGCCGTACTGCCCTTCGAGGCGCGCGGCCAGCCGCGCACTGAGCACCGCGTCGTCGGCGTCGGAATACGGCACGCCGAGCAGCGCCCGCAGCGGCGTCTCCGGGCCGTCGGGCGCGAGCCTGCCCACGGCGCCGGGACGCGGGGTCCGCTCGGCAGGCGCCGCGGGCAGCGGCGTGTCGTAGTCGATGACGAGCGGGTGCACAGGCCTGCCGCCGCTGTCGAACTCGATTCCGTGCGAGTACCGCGCCCGCGGGTGCGGTTCGGCAGGGTCGAACTCGCCGAGAAAGCGACCGCCGAAGTCGAACAGCAGCAGCTCGCCCTCGTGGTTCACGACGAAATAGGAATGGCCCGGCGTGGCGTCGGTTGCGGCGGGGTCGGTGTCGACCAGCAGCATGCTCCGGCCGCTGTTGGCCTTGCGGGTCGCCTCGTCCACCATGTGGTACTGCTGCCCCTCCCGCGCGCCGAGCAGCCGCGCGGCGACCCTGGCGTGCGCGGCCCGGCCGTCGCCGAAGTAGTCCAGGTGGCCGCCGGCGAGCAGCGACACCGCGGGCGCGGGCATCCCGTCGCCGTCGATCGCCACCGCAGGCAGATCGAGGACGCGACCGCCGCGCACGGCGTGGTAGTAGTCGTTGACGGCCTGCAGCGTCAGCGGGCCGCACCGGGCATCGGTCGCGGCGTGCGTGCCTGCGAATGGATCGCCGGGAGCGTCGACCGAAATGCGGCGGCCCGACAGCCGGTGCTCGGCGATGCGGGCTGCCTCCGCGGTCGCCAGTGCGTGCATTCTGCCTGCCGCCTCCGCGTCGGCGCGGCGGACCGCTGTGGTCAGGTCGCGGTGGTCCTGCTCGGCACGGTCGCGTTCCGCCGCGGAGAGCTCCTCGGGTCCGTCCAGCCGCTCCTGGGCTTTGGTCCGGGCCAGATCCAGCTCCAGCCGGGCCCTGCCGGGATCAGCGGTGAGCGCCTCGAACTCGCCGAAGCGCTGCATCACGCCGTCGTGCCAGTCGGCGTGCCCCATGGTCTCGAACTCCGGACGCAAGGCCGTCAGCCGATCCCGCACCGACGGAAAGTCGAGGCCGCCGAGCCACTCCCGACCGAACACCGCGACGAGGTCGTTGGTTCGGGAGGCGAAGACACTGTCCGGTCCCGCGAATTCGTCGCCGAACTCCTGCCGGAGATCGTCGAGAACGTGGAAGCTCAAGGCATTGTCGAACCCTCCCGACAGTTCGGACCCGAAATTGGTCACCATGAAATTGCCGTCGTGCCGGTCGCCTGCTTTGGTCAGATGGTCGAAGAAGCCCAGGCTGCGTCCCGCAGCGGTGTTGGCGTAGCGCCATTGGAGCTCGGTCCCCGGCCCCTTGTCCAGGCGGCCGAACGCGGCCTGCACGGTGTCCCGGTAGCGGTCGAAGGCAGTTTCGCCGCGCACGACCTCCATGTACACCACGTCGCCGTCGAGATGGACCGCGGGCACCGGAGCATCGATGGCCGCACCGACCAACGCCGACAGGTACTCCGAGTGGGCGTGGTCCGGGTCGTTGACATACTTGCGGACCACGGTCAGGTCATTGCGGAACGTGACCTTCTCGACTCGCGGCGAGGTCAACAGCTCGTCGGATTCCCGGACGGACAGCTCGACGATTCCGTCGGGTCGCTCCCCCGACGCGATGGCGGCCTTGACGGCGTTCGCGAACGATTCCGGCGCCGAGAAGCCGTACCGCGGCGGCGCGGTGCGCAGCCCCGCGGCGGCAGGCCGGTGCGTGTGCGCCTGCGCGATCTCGGCTTCGGAGGAGGCCGGGGGCGGGATGCGCTCGCCCAACTCCTCGCGGCGCCGGTCCACGGTGCTCTCGCCGTCCAACCGCTGCGATGTCGCGGCGACCGGATCGGCATCCACGACGACCGGCGCCCCGGTCTCCACGACGTGCGCCGCCAAATAGGCGTCGAGGTGCGCGGCCCGCTCGGCCGCGAAGACACCGTCGTGGCGCTCGCCGGCCGACCTGACCGCAGCTTCCGCTGCCGCGACGACCTGTCGATCGCCCTGGGTGACATCCCCGGATTCCAGCCGCGGCGCGATGTCGCGCACTCGATGCAGGGCCTCGACGACCTGCCGGTGCCGAGTTGACACCTGGTGCAGCCCCTCGACCACGCTGTTGGCGGCCGCCGGGGGCGCGGTCAATGCGACGACCTCGGACACCTGCCGCGCGGCCGTGGCCATGTGCTGGGCTTCCGGCAACCGGGCGACGAGCCCGCGGGCCCGCGCCGAAATGTCCGCCGGCAGCGGTGCTGCCGCTTCCGGCAAATGCCGAGCCTGCGCATCGAGCAGCGCGCTCTGCATCCGCGCCGTGCCGACCATTTCCCGCGTGACGGGCAGTTCGCCTCGGCGCACCGGCGGCAGCTGCACGTCCGCCTGCGCGTTCACGGCGGCCAGCATGCGGAGGCGGTGCTCACGGCCGAGACCGCTCGCCCAGGAGCGCAGTTCACGGTGGCTCGCGGCGGCAGGATCCGGCGGCGCGACGGGCTCCGGGCGCGGCGATGTCGCGCGCTCGGGTAGGTCCGGCATGAGCGGCTCGCCGACGCTGCCGCGGCGGACGTCAGCGGGTGCCGCCACTGTGGTGCGCAGATTGTGTGCCTGGTGCACGGCGTGCGTGGCGGTGCCGAACACGCCGCCGACGAAGCCGGTGATGATCCCCAGTTTCATCTGGGCCGCAAGCGTTTCGGCGGTGACCGGCCCGCCCTGAATCAGCAGCGCCACCGGAGTCGCCGCCACGCCGCCGACAGCGCCGCCCGCACCGCCGAGCAACATCGTCGGCAGGGTCGCCACAGTGACCGCCTTGAACCGGCCGAACGCCGTGGCGGTGTCGATCCGCGCGCCTGCCCGCGCCGCGAACTTCGGCCCCAGCCACATCCCGACTCCCGCACCCGCCGCACCGCCCACCGCGCCGGACACCGTCGACGCGAGCACCGAGCGGGCATTGATCTCGCCCCGGTGGCCTCGGCGCTGCTGCCATTTCTGCGCGCCGTAATCCACGGCGGCCCCGCTCGCCCCGCCGATTCCGGCCGCGACGGCCTCCAATCTCAGGCCGCCGCGCCGCATGGCCGCCGCGCCGGCCTGTGCCTGCATCCGTGCCACGCCCTCGCGGGCCGCCATGCGCATCGCCGCCTCCGCGGTCGCCCTGTCCGCCGCGGCCTTCACGCCGCCGCCCCAGAGCAGCATGGCGTCCACCACCAACTGTGCCAGCAGCAGCGCGGCGGTGCCGATGATCATCAGCTTGGTGTACTCGATGTCGGTCGCGCCCTGGTATGCCTGGTCCCGCAATGCCGCGGCGAACTCCGCCGAGTCGGCCGTCGACCGCGCGACATCACGTTGGAGCGAGCCGACCTGCGTCGCCGCGGTCCCCGCCACCGCCGCCGCGGCTCTGGCCTCGAGCAGACCCTGCTCCCGGACGCTGCCGAGCAGGACCTTGTACGCCGTGTCCCAGCCGGCGCCGACGATGCGCAGAGCATCCTCGTTGCCCACCGGAAACGGGCCGAACATCATCTCGACCAGCCAATCCGGAAAGCCCGAAGGAATCTCCAACGCCATTACCAACCCCATCCAGGACCACCGCCACAACAGACGCACGCTTTCTTGCCAAACGCACCGCGAATAGGCAAATAATCCCGGTGCGTTCGGCAAGAAGGCGTGCGTCTGTTGGGCTACGGCCGCGGCACGAGTGCCGCGAGCCGTCGCAGTGCGTCCGCTGCTGCGGCGCCGAGAGCGTCCAGCGCGGTGAAACGGGCGGGCGGGACGGGAGCAACGGGCGCGCCCGCGGGGCGACCCAGGCGGAAATCGCCGCCCGCGTCGGTGTGGATCGTCAGCGCGGTCGCGGTCGCGGACATGGTCATTTTCACGTGTCGTCCGGTGCCGGCCAGTCTGTCGAGAACGGGGCGAAGCGACGGGGCCGACCGCGCGACCGCGGCTCTCTCGGCCGGGCTGATCGACAGGATGCCCTGGTAGTCGCGGGGAATCTCGCTGAGACCGTCGGGCTGCCTGCCCACTCGCAGGGTTGGCGCCAGCTCGCCGTGCACGGTGGCGCACACGCGCCGCGCCGAGCACAGGCGCAGCGCCATCGTGTCGGAGGCATAGTCGAAGTCACGCGCCGACAGCGTCCAGCCCGCCGGGTCGCGGTAGTCGTAACCGATGCCGCTGAGCGGGGCCAACGTCGTGGCCGAGGTGTCGCGGGCGGGATTGTCGAGCAGCGGTGCGCGCAGCGGCTCGTCGGTGGGGGTGAACGCCCAGCGGGCGCGGGGGTCGATCGGCTTGTGCCAGAATCCGTTCCGTCCCGAAGCTCGGCCCTCCACCCGCAACTCGCGGTCGGGTGATTGCCTGCCGGTCTGGTGGATGCTGATGGCCGAGGTGATAGCCCCGGGAACCTTGGGCTGGTGCAGCCACGCGGGCGGCGGCAGTTGGACGTATGCGTACTGCTGGTGCGACAGGTACTGCAACACCCACGCCGCGAAGTTGTTCGGCGGTTCCCGGCGGCCGGTCTGGTCGTCGTGGGAGTAGGTGAAGAACGTGGTGTCCGCGCCGGAGATGTCGAAGTCCCACAGGCGCGTGTACATGTCGCCGTGGCGATTGATGACGAAGGTCGTGGAGCCCGCCGAACTGAGGTTGACGGCCCGGAACCGCCCGCCCAGCGGACCCGGCATCTCGTAGCTGTAGTCGTCGGCCCAGCCCGGATCCCAGAAATGCAGCAGGTCGCTGGCAGGCAGCCAGGGATCGAGAATGTGAATGTGGTTGCCGCCAGGCGACAGCGCATACACCGTGGTCACGCCCGCACCGCCGACCGGGTTGTGGTGACCCGCCCGGTCGGTCCACGAACCGTACTGCCGGAACGGCAGCACCTCCCGGTAGTCGGGGTCCAGCCAGGACAGGTTCCATCTGTAGCCGGGGCGGACCCGGCTACCGGTCGGATTGAGCCAGATCGGCGAACCGAATCTGGACGTCCACCACCATAGTTCGGGCGTCTGGTCGGCGAGGTCGAGGGTATAGAGGCGGCCGTCCGGCGTGGTCGCGGCCAGCCGCCCGCCGTCCACCGAGATCGCGCTGATCTGCCCTTGGATGCATTGCGGCACCGGCGCCACCCGCCAACCCGACTCGCGTTGCGTCGCCTTGACATACAGGTGGCCGTCGAGCAGCGCATACTGCCACGCGTCATTGAATCCCGCGGTGTCGGTGCGCAAGCTGACCCGGTTCGGCAGCCGCGCCGCCACCCCGGGCGGCGCCGGCAGCAAAGTCCACTCGCCGATTCCCGTGGTGGGATAGTGCAGCGGCACCGGCCATGCTCCGGCCCGACCGGGCAGCGCAAGGTACAGGCAGCTCAAGGGACCCGGGAGGAAGCCGACCGGCAACGCCTCGTCCGCAGCGGCAGGCGCCGCGACCCCGAACGTCGCAGCCGTGGCGACCGAGAACCGCCGCTGCGAACTTCCGCCGCAGTACAGGCTCCTCTCGACTAAAACCAACCGAATCGTCGTATTTTATTGACGCGCCGCGCCCACAAGCCGGAAGCCGGCGCCGACCGCGTGGCGGGCGTCGAGATCGCGCAGTACCGCAGCCATGTCGGTACCGACCTCGGGGCCCGCACATTCGCTGATCAGGTAGGCGTTCACCATGCCGATCAGTGCGCCGCCGCGGACCACCGGAGCGCCGGAATCGGCGTCGGCGACACACAACTGCGTCCAGCTCTGGTCACCCGAACCCGCGAGGTCGCCCCAGGCGATGCCGCACGTCGTCCCGGTGGCATGCCCGTACTTGCACACCGTCTCGCCCGGCCTCGCCGGCTCGCCGACAGCCGCAACGCCGCCCACACCGACGGTGGGCGCCACGACGGTTGGGTCGAAGACGATGACCGCGTAGTTCATTGCGCGGCTGGAGTACTCGACACGGCCCACGCGGCGGGCGGCGCGGTCGGCCGCCGCCACGGCGGCGCCACGGTCCCCGCAGTGTCCTGCGGTGAAGCCGACCAACCGACGGTGCCGGTCGTGACCGATCGCGGTCAGCGTGCAGACGACCCGCCCGCCCACGACGATCCCCGATCCCCGCCCAGTGCCACCTTGGCCGCCGCACCGTAGGCCGCCCCGGCGCCCGCACACACGCTCCACGCGACCGACACCGCCGCCGCGACCGACGCCGTCAACCGAACGGCCTTCACCTGCCACCTCCTGACCGATTCGTCGCGACAGCACAGTAGGCGCGACCGTCGGCAATTATCCAGGCGGTCGGTCTGTTTATTGGCAACACAGCCACTCACCCGGGGCGTGTCGCCCCACAAACGCCTCCGGAATGACTCGTGGCGTGCGTCCAACGCACGCCACGAGTCATTCCGGAGGATGCCGATTCCGTTCGGCCGTCCCCGACACCGACAATGTCTTTTCGTTCCCCGCCGCGCCTGCGCGGCCGTGACCCCCGGGAGGGTGCTGTGATCGCAGAGCTGTCGCCGACGGCCCGCGCCGCCATCGATTCGGCCGTAGCCGACCTGGCGGAAGGAGAACGGAGCTGGGCTGCGCAGTCGCTGACGCAACGCCGCCACCTGCTGACCCAGGTACGGGACCGTCTCCGCACGCGGTCGGCCGAATGGGTGCGGGTGGCGGCCGGATACAAGGGACTGGGCGCGGATTCGCCGCTGGTGGGAGAAGAGTGGATGTCCGGCCCGTACGCGCTGGCGACGAGCGTGAACGCGCTGATCGGCACGCTGGAACGGCTGGCGCACGGCGAAAGCCCGCTCACGGGAGCGACATTCGGCAAAGCGAGCGGTCGGACCACAGTGGACGTGCTGCCGCTGTCGGGGTACGACCGGCTGCTGCTCAACGGTTTCCGGGCGCAAGTATGGCTTCGGCCGGGCGTCGGCTCCGCCGCCGCTCACGCCGATGCCGGCCTGGCCCAGCGCAACCCGCAGGCCACCGACGGCGTGGCCGCGGTTCTGGGGGCGGGCAATATCACGTCGATTGCGCCGCTGGACGTGCTGTACCAGCTGTTCGCGCACAACCGCGTGGTGGCGTTGAAGGTGAACCCGGTGACGGAGCCGCTGCTCGAGGTGCTGACCGGGGTGCTGGGACCACTGATCGACCTCGGCGTCGTGCGCATCCTCACCGGCGGGCCCGCGGCAGGCGACTATCTGGTGCGCCATTCCCGGGTCGGCCACGTGCACATGACCGGCAGCGCGGCCACCCACGATGCCATCGCGTGGGGCGTCGGCGCGGACGCGCAGCGGCGCAAAGCGGCGGGCACGCCGCTGCTGGACAAGCCGATCTCCAGCGAACTCGGCGGAGTGTCGCCGACGATCGTGCTGCCGGGACGGTGGACCCGGGCGGACCTGCGGTTCCAGGCCGAGCACATCGCGACTCAGCGTCTGCACAATGGCGGCTACAACTGTGTGGCGGCACAGACCGTGCTGGTGTCGGCAGACTGGCCGCAGCGCACCGAGTTCCTCGCCGCATTGAGCGACGCGATAGACCGCGCGCCCGCCCGCCCCGCCTATTATCCCGGCAGCGACGGTCGCGTGGCGGCGGCGCGAGCAGCCCACCCGGACGCGGTGGCACTCGGCCCGGATCGAGGCAGACTGCTGGTCGCCGACGTGGGCGCCGACGACCCCGTGGTGACCACCGAGTACTTCGCCCCGGTGCTCGGGGTCGTCGAACTGCCTGGACTCGGACCCGACTTCGCCCGTGCCGCCGCCGATTTCGCCAACGACGCGCTCGTCGGCACCCTGGGCGCCAACATCATCGCCCGGCCCGACACGATCACCGAGCTCGGCGGAGAGTTCGACACACTGGTCGCCGGCTTGCGTTACGGCACCGTCGCGGTCAACGCCTGGACCGCGGTCGGCTATCTGACCCCGACCGCGACCTGGGGCGCGTTCCCCGGGCACACCCTCGACGACGTGCAGAGCGGCATCGGCGTGGTGCACAACGCGCTGCTGATCGACAATACGGAGCGGACCGTCGTGACCGGCCCGTTCCGTCCGTCGCCGCGCTCGCTGCTGAACCGGGAATGGGCCATCTCGCCCAAGCCGCCGTGGTTCGTCTCGAACCGCACCGCGGCGCGGACCGGGCGCAGGCTCACCGAGTTCGCGGTCGCCCCCGGCCCGCACCGGCTCCCCGGCATCTTCGCCTCCGCACTGCGCGGCTGAGCCGCCCAAAGGGCCGACCCGAACTCTCCAGAACGACCCACGAGTTGCGTTCAGCGCACGTCATGGGTCGTTCCGGAGAAAGTGCTCGCGTGGTTACGCCAGCACGAAAGACAACAGAATCGTGTTCGACGACCCGGGTCTGCGCACCATCGAGTACCCGAACCACACGCCGGGCACGACTTCGCGAATCTCGTCGTAGATGGACGGCGTGGGCGAGGCATGGTAATCCAGTGCCCACGCGGGTTTGCCGTCGATCCGGGACGGGGCGACGTAGACGTCGGCGAGCCACTGGTCGCCGATCACCGTCCTGTTCAACAAGTATCCGCCGTCGACGCCGGTGTGGAAGGTCTTGCCTGCCCACAGGGCGGACGACAGGTCCGACACGACCGAGGTGCGGGTAACCCATCCGTCCTTGACACCTGACGGCACGGCGCCCGGCGCGGCGGCCTGGAAGACCGCCGCCGCTTCCTCGCCGCTGCAGTTGAAGCGCAGCGCGTTGATGGTCGCGGCCCGGTCGCTGGGGTTGATCTCGCAGGTGGCCGCGGCGCGCGGCGCCCGGTCCGTCGACCCGGTCGACGACGACCCCGCCGAGCCTGACGACCCCGCCGATTCCGCCGCGCTCGCCGCCGGGGCGAACAATGACGCCAGGACGAGCGCTCCGACGACCGGCGGAATGAACCGCCTCGGGGCCACGTCGGAGCGCGGAGCCTCCGGCCTGGCCGCACCATGGGACCCGACGCCGTGCCGCATAATCACACCATCACTCGTTACTCGTTCGCTGCCGTGGTAGGTGAGCGTTTGAGTACGCAAACCCTCCAGCATGACCCATGACGTGCATCCAACGCACTTCACGGGTCATTCTGAAACTGCCTTGGACCTCGAAATATACTGTCCGCCAGCCGAAAAACAACCGGAATGGCCCGCGAAGCACACCGGAACGCACGCCACGGGTCATTCGGGCGGTTCATCGGGTGAAGTTCAGGGGCTCCATCGGGGGAAATGTGACGGGCAGCTCCGACAGGGCCCGGTGGAAGGGGCCCGGTCGCCACGTCGGCTTGTCTTCGGGGAGATTCAGCTCCATCTCGGGCAGCGCGTCGAGGAGCTGATCGATGGCATCCTGCGCGACCAGGTAGGCCAGCGACTGCGCCGGACAGGCGTGCGGACCGATGCCCCAGGCCAGATGGGCGCGGTTGCCGATCAGGTCGCCGCCGCGGATGGCGGGGTCATTGTTGCACCCGGCCATGCTGATGACGACAGGCTGGTGGGCGGGCAGCCACACGCCGTCGAGCAGCATCGGCTGACGCGGGTAGGTGATGAGCAGGTTCGCCAACGGCGGATCCTTGAACAACACCTCGTCCAGGGCATCGCGCGAAGACAGGCTGCCCGCGACGACGCCGTCGCCGAACTGCCGGTCCGTCAGGATCGACAACAAGGTGTTGGCGATCAGATTCAGCTGGAACTCGATGCCTGTGCCGTAGAGCTGCGACACGTGGTGGGACGCTTCGACATCGGTCAACTGTGCGGGGTGGCCCAGCAACACGGACGTGATGTCCCGCTGCGGATCGGTGCGTTTGAGTGTCACCAACTGCATGAGCGCCGCGCCCAACAGCTGGCTGCCCTGCTCCGCGTCGACGCCCTCCATGAGGGCGGCGATGCCCGCGGCGACCTGCCTGCCGATTTCGGGCGGGCAGCCCAGCATGGCGTTGACCACTTCGAACACCAAAGGGAATACGTACTGTTTGATCAGGTCGGCAGCACCGTCCTGGCAGAACGAGTTGATCAGCGGTACGGCCACGCCCTCCACGATGTCGTGCAACGCGAAAAGATCGACTTCGTCGATACTCGCGGTAATGGCTTGCCGGTATCGGACGAAATCGGCCCCGGAGCTCCTGCTGGCCATCGGCCGCCACTCCAGCAGCGGGAGAATGGGGCAGTCCGCGGGCACCCCCTTCTGCCACTCCCGCGGATCTGCCGGAAAGTGTTCGGGATCATTGAGAATGCCGACCGCGGTGCTGTAGCCGATGACGAGCGTAGCGGGCACGTCCGGCGCCAGCTCCACCGGAACCAGCGAACCGTAGCGGTCGCGCATCTCCCGGTAGAAGCGGTGCGGATCGGCCGCGAACTCCGGCGAAAACATCGCCGCCCGAGCGTCATCGGTATCGATCGGCGCACCGCGGACGACGGGGCACGAGCGGGCCGGTGAGGTATTCACAAGATCTTCACTCCAAATCGCGAATGAACCGCCGATAGTAGCGTCAGACTCCCAGCACGCCGAGCGAATCGTGGTCATCGATGGCCGCGGTGATTCGTTTCAGCAGGACAAGGCACGTCTGCTCCGACTGCATCCTCGGTTGATAGACCGCTCGGCCTATCGTGAAAGCCCAAGCCGCATAAGCGAACATCGACTGCTGTCGATATGCGAGCCACGCTTGTTCGAATGACGGCGCCCGACCCTGCAGCGTGCCGAGCTCGTCCAGATAGGCAACCAGCAACTCACGGTCCCACTCCCTCCGGTCGGCGGGCTCACACCCGGAGTTGACGGTGTAGGCGAAGTCGTGCGCCCAGCCGCCCCGCATGACGACCTGCCAGTCGACGAAACCCATGCGCCCGTCCGCGGTTCGGTAGGTCTGACCGATGTGCGGATCGCCGTGCAGCAGCGTGGACGGCATCGCGTGCGTCGCGAGGTCGATGGCCTTCTCGACTCCCGCCCACAGCCGGTCGCTCCGACCGTGCAGCGCTTGCGGCACAACCTCTTCGGCGCGCTCCAGCCCGACGGCACACCGCTTCTTCATATCGATCGCCGAGCGGAACGCCGCAAGAGACTCGGTCGTGGTCTTCAGGACCTCGATCGACCGGTGCTCCCAGAACGTGCGGTGGAGCCTGGCCAGGTTCCGCACCAGGTCCTCGATCTGGTGCCGCGCGATCGTCGCCGTCGGCTCACTGAACACCGCGCCGCGGGTCACCGCGACGTTCTCCATCAACGCGATCGAACGCCAGGACTTCACGTCGAAAGCGCCCCAGTAGCCGATCGGCGCCTCCATCTCGACCTGCGGCCGAAAGTCTTTGAAGAACCGGGTTTCCCCGTCGATCATCCGGCCGCCGCCGAGCAGAAGCCGCTGGGCGAATGATGTCGTCGTCTTGGCGAACAGCTCGGTGGGCAAGCCTGCCCGCTTGCCTGCGTCGTTGTAGTCGACACTAATCGCGGCCCTGGTCGACGTGCCGCGGCTGCCGCCGCCGGTACCGAACGACACCACCTCGGCGCCCGGAATGTCACGACACAGGACCGCGGTCAGCCACCGCGGCGTGACAGTTTCGCCGGAAATCGGCACATCGTCTTCGGCGGACGCCTTCGGACGGCTGATCTTCTCGCCCAGCACATGCGCGCCAACCGTGGCGGACCGCCCGAGCAACCATAGCTTGTGGTTCATCTACCCCTCGCTACCGGAATGTGGAAACAGTTGTAGCACAACGCCATTACCGCCGCCGAATGCAGCCCTCGGAAATGGGTCGCCGCAACGATTGCGTAGAACGCAACTCACGGGCGGACCTCGGATCGCAGCGTGCCATCATGGGCGGGCGGGAGAGGGGGCGCAAGGATGTCGGATCCGGACGTGGCGCGGCTGTCCACGCGCAAGGAGTTCGGCGCCGCGCTGACGGCGGTGCGGGCCGCGGCCGGGCTGTCGATCCGGGAAGTCGCGCGCAAGGCCGGGGTCACGCCCGGCACCGTCAGCGGCTGGTTCGCGGGCAACGCGGCGCCCGCCCCCGACGAAGGACTCCGCGACCTGGCGGCGGTATTGCGGGCCTGCGGGGTCGCCGAGCCCGACATCGCACAGTGGAAGGCGGCCGCGAACCGGATTCGCGCCACCACCCGGCCCGCCCGGCCCGGACACTGCCCCTATCGCGGGCTGGAGCCGTACCGCAGCGCCGACGCCGCCGAGTTCTTCGGCCGCGCCGACATTGTCGGCCTCCTGCGAGACCGCGTGGAGCTGGGGCTGTCCGGCGCCGGGCCCGCTCTGATCGGACTGCTCGGCTCCTCCGGATCGGGAAAGTCGTCACTGCTGCAGGCCGGCCTGGTGCCGCAGCTGACGGACGCGGCCGTCGTCGTGACCCCGGGCGCCGACCCGGTGTCCCGGCTCGACCGGGCCGTGGCCGCCGTCGACCGTGCCGCGAGCCTGGTGATCGTGGTGGACCAGGCCGAGGAACTGTGGACCTACGAATCCGGCCCCGATGCCGACTGGCCCCCGCGCGACGGCTTCCTCCAACGGCTGGCCGCCCTGACCACCGACCGCCGGGCGGTGGTCGTGTTCTCGCTGCGCGCAGACTTTTTCGAGCGGGCCGCCCAGTACCCTCTGCTGGGGCCTGCGCTGACAGCGGACGCGATCCTCCTCGGTCCGATGGACGCGGACCAGCTGCGCGCGGCTGTCACCGAACCTGCCTGCGCCGCAGGCGTACTCGTACATCCGACGCTGGTCGAGCTGTTGCTGCAAGAACTGGCCGTGACCACGGGCAGCGGAGCGCACGACCCCGGCGCGCTGCCGCTGCTGTCGCATGCCCTGTATCGATCGTGGACGCAGCGCACCACCGCATCCGACAAACTGACGATCGAGCACTACCGCAAGACCGGGGGCATTCACGGCGCCGTCAAACAGTCGGCCGACGAAGTGTGGCTCGACCTCGAAGCGGACGCGACTGCCGCCGAAGCCACGCGCCGAATATTCACGCGCGCGGTGCTGATCGGCGACACCGGACTTGCCCGTCGTGTCGTCACCGCGGCGGAATGGGAATGGGACGACATCGAATCCGACGTCGTCCGGGCGGTGGTGGACCGGTACGTCGCCGCCCGGCTGCTCACCACGACGGCGGACGGCGTGCAAATCAGCCACGAGGCGCTCATCCACTCGTGGCCGCGTCTGGCGGCCTGGATCGAGGCCGACCGCGACAGCATCGTCATCCACCGGCGGTTGGCCACCGCGGCCGCCGAATGGGCTCGGAATCGCAGCGACAGCGCCCTTCTCACCGCGGGCATGACCGAGGAGTTCCGCGAGTGGGTGCGGCACGCCCGGAACGCGGGGCAGCTCACATCGGTCGAGCGCACGTTCCTCGACGAGTGCACCCGTTTCCATACCGCCGCCGCCGCGCGGGACCGGCAGCGCACCACCAGACTTCGCGTCGCGGTCGCGGCGCTCGCGGTGGCGATCGCGGTACTGGCCTGTGCCGTCACGATCACAGTCAGGATGCGGATCACCGCGGACACGACGCGGGACGCGGCGGTGTCAAGGCAGGCCGCACTGCAATCCCAGCTGCTGCGCGACCGCGACCCGGCCTTGGCGCAGCAACTCGCCCTCGCGGGCTTTCGCATCTCCGACACGGTCGAAGCACGGTCGGCGCTGCTCGATTCGACCGCAATTCCCACGCCGCGCCGTATTCCGACGGCGCCCGGTCCGCGGGCGGCGGCGTCGACCGCGGACGGCTCGGTGCTGGCCGTCGGCACCATCGATGGCCACGTGCACTTCATCGAGCGCCGCGCCGCGACGGCCGCCCTCCGGACGACGCGCCACCGCCTCGCCGGCGCCGGACTCGCCGCGCT
>JABFVX010000062.1 GCA_013362555.1 Mycobacteriaceae bacterium | reverse complement strand
GAGCTTCCAGAATGACCCGTGGCGTGCGCCTGGCGCACCCCACGGGTCATTCTGGACAGGGGTTATGTGCGGCTGCCGCGGGCGCGCCACCGGACGCGCCGCTCCCAGCGGTCCATGCGGACGACCGGGGCGGCGACGAACTCGCCGAGGGTGACCCCCGCGGCGATGGCGAGGCCGATGCTGGCGGCGGAGATGAGGGTGGCGATGCCCGCGATCGGGTCGGAGTCGCGCACCAGGGCGAACATGCCGCGGTAGATCGCGAGACCGGGCAGCAGCGGAGTGATTCCGCAGACCGACACCGCCAACGCGGGTGCGCCGAGCCGGTCCGCGAAGGCAATCGCGAGCACGCCCACCACCAATGCGCCGCCGAATGACGAGCCCACCGGACCGAAGGACAACTGATCCACCAGCACTGCGTACACCGTGGCGGAAATGACGCCGACCACCGCCGAGACGAGCACGGTCCGCATGCGGCTGTACGAGGCCAGCGCCCAGCATCCCGCGATCACCGCGCCCGCGAACGACTGGACCAGTACCGGCGCGGCGGGCGGCGCCGCGGCAGGCAGGTCGAACGCGATACGCATCCGCCATGCGACGTGCAGCACCATGCCGACGCCCGCCACGATGCCGACGGTGTAGGTCACCACTTCGAACGAGCGCGCCGCCGCCGTGAGCGGGTACCCGGATATGGCGTCCTCGGCCGCGCCGACCAGCGACAGCCCCGCCAGCAGCACCACGATCCCGGCGGCGACCACGATCGACGGCGTCGCCAGCCGCTCCGACCAGCCCAGCCGGTGTCCGCCCCACTGCAGCAGCACCGCGATGCCGGTGGCCACCCCGCCGCCCGCGATCTGCTGGAACAGGTACGGCACGCCGTAGTTGCGGAGCCTGCGCAGCAGCCGGTCGATGGTCATGGTGGTCACCGCCGCCAGCGCCGCGGTCAGCCACGAGCCGTGCAGCAGCATCGCGACGCCCGCGGCCATGCCGCCCACCGCCAGCGTCACCACCCAGCGCCGGTACGGGTGCGGGGCCTCCAGGATTTCGTCCAGCCGCCTGCGGGCCTGCTCCAGTTCCATCTCGCCGTTGCCCGCCGATTCGATCAGCCGCATCAGCTCGGCGAGCCTGGAATAGTCCGCGGTGCGGACGTTGATGATGCGGACCTTCGTGATCGGGTCGTCGTCGCGGTCGATGGTGGCGGTGATGGAGACGAACGTAATGTCCACCTGGCACCCGCGCACTCCGAAGCCCGCGGCCAGCCGCTGCAGGGCGGCCGTGGTGTCGGCTACCGGCGCTCCGGTGGTGATCAGCGCTTCCCCCACGCGCAGCACCAGGTCCAGCACCGAGCGCTCCACCTCGGCGGCGAGCCCGCTCGCGGAGCGCGGAATGGCGATGGGCACGGTCGGCGGTCCCGACCCGGCGACGACCCGCCGCGCCCGCTGACGCAGCCCCGCGCGCTCCTCCGGGGGCGGTTCGGCTTCCAAACTCACCAGTACACGGTAGGACGTCACCACCCGCTCCGTCGAAGCGCGAGGTCGGGTACGTCGCGCGGCGTAGCAGAGAATCCGGACCAAAGCGGTGGTGGGACCTCCGCAATGGTGGGAGGCTCTCGGCTATGACCGATTCACCAGCCCCGGCCGTCCCCGCCTCGGCCGAGAAACTTGACAGAACAGTGTGGTTGACGGCGGCCGTCACGGTGCTCGGGGCGATCATGTCGATTCTCGACGTGACCGTCGTGAACATCGCGATGCCGACCTTCCAGGAGAAGTTCGACGTGACCCAGGCGGTCGCGGGCTGGACGATGACCGCATACACGCTGGCCCTGGCCGCGATCATCCCGGTCACAGGCTGGGCGGCGGACCGGTTCGGCACCAAGCGGCTGTACCTGACCGCGCTGGTGCTTTTCGTGCTCGGCTCGTTGCTGTGCAGCGAGGCCTGGAACATCAGCTCGCTCATCGGATTCCGGGTGTTGCAGGGCCTCGGCGGCGGCATGCTGATGCCGCTGGGCATGACGATGATGACCCGCGCCGCCGGGCCGACCCGGGTCGGCCGAGTCATGGCGATCATGGGCATTCCGATGCTGCTCGGCCCGATCAGCGGGCCGATCCTGGGCGGCTGGCTCATCGAAAGCTACAGCTGGCCGTGGATCTTCCGGATCAATCTGCCGATCGGCCTGGTGGCGCTGACCGCCGCCGCGCTGATCCTGCCGCGCGACGTGACCAGCAGGCACGAGCCGTTCGACTGGCTCGGCATGGTGCTGCTGTCGCCCGGCCTGGCGTCGTTGCTCTACGGCGTCACCCAGGTTCCCTCGCACCACACCGTGGCGACCACGGCCGTGCTCGTTCCGGCCGCAGTCGGGCTGGCGCTGGTGGCGGCCTTCGTCGTCCACGCGCTCAATACCGAGCACCCGCTGATCGACCTGCGGCTGTTCCGCAACCGCAGCCTGGCCACCGCGGTCGCCACCATGGTGCTGTTCGCGTGCGCGTTCTTCGGCGCCGCCATGCTGATTCCGCTGTATTACCAGCAGGTCCGCGGCTACGGCACGCTGTCGGCCGGACTGCGGATCGCCCCGCAGGGCCTGGGCGCGATGCTGACGATGCCGGTGGCGGGCAGGCTCGTGGACCGCATCGGACCGGGCAAGATCGTGCTGACCGGGTTGGCCCTCATCCTGCTCGGCGTGGGCTCGGTGTTTCCGTGGGTAGACGCCGACACCCCGTACTGGCGGATTGCCCTCGGCCTGTTGGTGATGGGCATGGGCATGGGCTGCACCATGATGCCCACCATGAGCGCCGCGGTCGCCATGCTCCGGGACAGCGAAATCGCCCGGGGGACGACGATGATGAACATCATCAACCAGGTCGGCTCGTCGATCGGGACGGCGGTGGCCTCGGTCGTGCTCACCAACCAGCTGCAGTCGCGGCAGTACACCGAGCTCGGCATCGCCTCGAACATGGCGCCCGACAAAGCCAGGCAGGCGGCGCAGCACCTCCCGCCGGGCGCGATCGACACCGGCTTGCAGAACGCCGCGCACGCCTTCGGCACGACGTTCCTCGTGTCCCTGGCCCTGATCGCCTGCACGGTCGTCCCGGCCGCCCTGCTGCCGCGCCGCCCGGCCGCGGCAGTCTCCCCAGCCGAGGTCGTCCCCGCCTCGGGTGTCTAGGGGCGCATTCTTCCAGAATGACCCGTGAAGTGCGACGACCGCACTTCACGGGTCATTCTGGAGGAAATTTCGCCGCTCGGGGTGCGCTTTAATCTGGAATGAGTCATAATATGGAATGTGTCCACTGAGTCCGATTATGAACGTGTGCTGCGCGGGGCGCGCCTGCGGGTGACGGCCCCGCGGGTCGCGGTGCTCAGCGCGGTACACGACCATCCGCATTCGGATACCGACTCCATCCTGTGGCGGGTGCGCGACGCGCTCGGCACCGTGTCGCAGCAGGCGGTGTATGACGTGCTGCGGGCGCTCACCGAGGCCGGGCTGCTGCGGCGCATCCAGCCGATGGGGTCGGTGGCGCGCTACGAGACCAGGGTCGCCGACAACCACCACCACGTCGTGTGCCGCTCGTGCGGAGCGATCGCCGATGTCGACTGCGCCGTCGGTCCCGCTCCCTGCCTCTCGGCCTCCGACGACAGCGGCTACGTCATCGACGAGGCCGAGGTCATCTACTGGGGCCTGTGCCCCAGGTGTGCCTGACAGGCAGTGGCAAGTCACTCTTCGCAAGTCCCCTTCACCGAAAGGAATACGCTGTGGCCCAAGAACATCCGCCCATTGCAGAGGCCAGCACCGAACCTGCCGCGGGCAGCTGCCCGGTGGTGCACGGTCGCCTCAGAACCCCGAGCGAGGGGGGCGGCAACCGTGACTGGTGGCCCAATCAGCTCAATCTGAAGATCCTGCAGAAGAACCCGCCGGTGGCCAACCCCTACGGCGCCGACTTCGACTATGCCGCGGCGTTCCAGGCCTTGGACCTGGCCGCGGTGAAGCGCGACATCGAGGAGGTGATGACCACCTCGCAGCACTGGTGGCCCGCCGACTTCGGCCACTACGGCCCGCTGTTCATCCGGATGGCGTGGCATGCCGCTGGCACTTACCGCATCAGCGACGGCCGCGGCGGCGCGGGCGCGGGCATGCAGCGGTTCGCCCCGCTCAACAGCTGGCCGGACAACGCCAGCCTGGACAAGGCGCGGCGGCTGCTGTGGCCCGTCAAGCAGAAGTACGGCAGCTCGCTGTCGTGGGCCGACCTGATCGTCTACGCGGGCAACGTCGCACTGGAGTCGATGGGGTTCGAGACCTTCGGCTTCGCGGGCGGCCGGGTGGACCAGTGGGAGCCGGAGGAGGACGTCTACTGGGGTCCTGAGCACATCTGGCTGGGCGACGAGCGCTACACCGGCCGGCGCGACCTCGAAAATCCGCTCGCCGCAGTACAGATGGGCCTGATCTACGTGAACCCGGAAGGCCCCAACGGCAATCCGGACCCGCTCGCGGCGGCCGTCGACATCCGCGAGACCTTCCAGCGGATGGCGATGAACGACGTCGAGACGGCCGCGCTGATCGTCGGCGGCCACACCTTCGGCAAGACCCACGGTGCCGGGCCCGCCGACCACGTCGGCCCCGAGCCCGAAGCCGCGCCGCTGGAAGAGCAGGGCCTGGGCTGGCACAGCAGCTACGGCACCGGCGTCGGCAAGGACGCCATCACCTCCGGCCTCGAGGTCACATGGACCCCGACCCCCACGACGTGGGACAACTCGTTCCTCGAGATCCTCTACGGCTACGAATGGGAGCCGTCGCTGTCGCCCGCGGGCGCCCACCAGTGGGTCGCCAAGGGCGCCGAGGCCGTCATCCCGGACGCGTTCGACTCGTCGGCGAAGCACCTGCCGACGATGCTGACCACCGACCTCTCGATGCGGCTGGACCCGGTGTACGAGCGGATCACCCGCCGCTGGCTCGAACATCCGCAAGAGCTGGCCGAGGAGTTCGCCAAGGCCTGGTACAAACTCACGCACCGCGACATGGGGCCCAAGGCCCGCTACCTCGGCCCGCTGGTGCCCGCGGAAACACTGCTGTGGCAGGACCCGATCCCGGCCGTCGCGGGCGAGCCCATCGACGCCGCCGACGTCGCCGCGCTGAAGCAGCAGATTCTGGCATCGGGTTTGACGGTGTCGCAGCTGGTTTCGACCGCGTGGGCGGCCGCGGCGTCATTCCGCGGCAGCGACAAGCGCGGCGGCGCCAACGGCGGGCGGCTGCGGCTGGAGCCGCAGCGGGGCTGGGAGGTCAACGAACCCGACCAGCTCACCCTGGTGATCCCGGCACTTCAACGCATTCAGGAAGCGTTCAACTCGGCGGGCGCCAAGCAGGTCTCGTTCGCCGACCTGGTCGTGCTCGGAGGCAGTGCGGCAGTCGAAAAGGCCGCCAAGAACGCCGGATTCGACATCGAGGTGCCGTTCACGCCGGGGCGCGCGGACGCGACTCAGGAGCAGACCGACGTCGAGTCCTTCGCGGCGATGGAGCCGAGCGCGGACGGCTTCCGCAACTACCTCGGCAAGGGCGCCCGCGCCGGCGCGGAATACCTGCTGCTGGACAAGGCCAACCTGCTCACCCTGAGCGCTCCGGAGATGACGGTGCTGGTCGGCGGCTTGCGAGTGCTCGGCGCCAACCACAAGCAGTCCAAGCTGGGCGTGTTCACCGACAAGTCGGAGACGCTGACGAACGATTTCTTCGTCAACCTGCTCGACATGGGTACCGAGTGGGCGCCGTCGCCCGCGGACGACGGCACCTACGTCGGCACGGACCGCGCAACCGGCGCGGCCAAATGGACCGGCAGCCGCGTTGACCTGGTATTCGGGTCGAACTCGCAGCTGCGCGCCCTCGCCGAGGTCTACGCCCTCGACGACGCGAAGGAGAAATTCGCCCGCGACTTCGTCGCGGCGTGGACCAAGGTCATGGACCTGGACCGCTACGACCTCTGACGGCCCGAAACCTCCAGTACCTCCAGAATGACCCGTGACGTGCGTTGGGCGCACGTCACGGGTCATTCTGGAGGTTGGTAGAGCTGGAGTTTGTCAGGTCGTCACGGTTGTGAAGGCGGCCCAGAGGACGGGGGAGTCGGCGGGGGAGCGGGTGGTGCGCCAGGCGTGCAGGCGGGCGCGCTGCCAGGCGGCCAGGTGGGCGAGGGCGTCCGTTTGCTCGTGAGCGGCGTCGACAGCGAGGACGGCGTCGTGCAGGGGGGTGTGGTCCGTGCCTGCGAACAGCCGGAAGGCGTGGTCGGTCGGCAGTGGCCAGCGGGTGGCCGTCACCAGCTCGGCCCCGCCGTGGACCATCGCCGCCACCAGCCCGAGGGCTTCGGTGAACCGCAGGTCCCCGCCGCTTTCACAGGCGATCAGCGCAACTCGGCTCGGGATCGGCCAGAGCTCGCGGCCCGCAACCGGACTCGTGGCCAGCCCGGTCGTGCCGAGCAGCAGGTCCATGGCTGACAGCGGGCGGTGGCCGCGCACCGGCGTCGCGAACCCGAGCGTCGATTCGGTGCAGGACAAATGCATTTCCGCCTGCTCGCCGCGGCCCTGCGCGGGCGGCGCGGCAGTCACGTGCCCGACGTAGATCAGCCTGCCGACGCCGCCGCGCAGCGCGGCTCCCAGCCACTCCCGATCGGTATCGGTGCGGCGGAACGCGTCCAGTGCGTCCGCCACGGTGGGCACGAAACGTCCCGCGGCCCGATAACTTTCGACTCGGCTCGCCAGCGATGAGGAGCCGGACATGCGCCCGAGCACCGACCCCAGCGCGGAATTTGCCCGGAATCCGGGCACTTTCGGATCCAGAATTGCCGCGACCGGCAGGTGCGCGGCGTCGGCCCAGCGGCGCGCCGTGCGCCCCGGGGCGTGCACGAGGCTGC
>JABFVX010000317.1 GCA_013362555.1 Mycobacteriaceae bacterium | reverse complement strand
CCACGCCAACCCCCCACGCCCACACCCACCACAAAAAACAAACCCACCGGTGCACCAGCAAACTGCCTACACACCGGTGGATTCAGGTTGAGCGCAACTCACGGGTCAGTGCGGAGGTTGTGACAGCTCGGTGAGGCCTGCGGTGAGCAGGTCGGGGACGGCGGCGCCGATCGCGGCGAAGCCGTCGCCGACGGTTTTGCCTGCGAGGAACCGCTGGTGGATGCCTTCGGCGATGACGGCGAGTTTGTAGTAGCCGAGGGCGCGGTAGAAGGCCAGATTGTCGATGGGGCGGCCGGTGCGCACGGCATAGCGTTCGGCGATCCCGGCCGAGTCGAGGAAGCCGGGGTTGGCCGAGGGCGCGTGGCGGGTGCCGAGCACCGGTTCGGTGACGCCGTCCCAATACACCTGCAGCAGACCGACATCGGCGAGCGGATCGCCGAGCGTGGCCATTTCCCAGTCGACGACGGCGGCGATGCGCCCGCAGTCCGGGGTGAGGATGGTGTTGTCGAGCCGGTAGTCGCCGTGCACGATGGTCGCGCCCGCCTGCTCGGGCAGCGCCGCGGCCAAGCCCGCGGTGAGACGGTCGATGTCGGCGCTGTCGCGGGTGGCCACCCGGTCCCACTGGCCGCGCCAGCGGCGCACTTGACGTTCCAGATAGCCTGCAGGCCTGCCGAATCCGTCCAGGCCGATCGCCCGGTAGTCGACGGCGTGCAGTGCGGCGAGCCCGTCGACCAGGGCCAGCGAGCAGGCGCGGGCCTGGGCGGGATCCAATGCGGCGGCTTCGTCGCCGTCGCGCAGGGTGCGGCCCTCGACGAAGGAGGCCACGGCGAAAGGAACTCCTAGCACGTCGAGGTCTTCGCACAGGGCGACCGCACGGGCAACGGGGACGTCGGTGGCGCCGAGCGCGTGGACGATGCGGAATTCTCGGGCCATGTCGTGTGCGGTCGGGGTGAGCGGTCCCAGCGGCGGGCGGCGCAGCACCCAGTTGTGGGTCCCGTCGGTGAGGCGGTAGGTCAGGTTCGACTTGCCGCCGGTGATCAGTTCGCCGCGCAGCGGTCCCGACACCTCGGGCACGGTCGCGTCGAAGTAGCGTTGCAGCGCAACCGGATCCAGGCCTGCGGGGATGTCGGCGCTCACGGTGTGCTCTCCTGTGCGGCAGTGCGGCCCGTCGCGCGCAGCACTCGGCGGGCAATGGCCCAGCGGTGTGTCTCGGAGGGGCCGTCGTAGATGCGGAAAGCGCGGACCTCGCGGTACAGGGCGGCCAGCGGGGCGTCCTCGGAGATGCCGAGCGCTCCGCACACCTGCAGCGACCGGTCCACCACCCGCCCGACCGCCTCGGCGACGAACGTCTTGGCGACGGAGGTGATCTGGGCGCCGCGCTCCCCCGCGTCCAGTTCCCAGCAGGCGCGGTAGATGAGAGCGCGCGAGGCTTCGATGTCGATTTCGTTGTCGGCCACCAGTTGCTGCACCATGCCGAGGTCGCCGAGCTTGCCTCCGAACGCGTGCCGGGTCGCGGCGCGTTCGGCGGCGATGTCGGCGGCGCGGCGCGCGGCGCCGAGCCAGCGCATGCAGTGGGTCATCCGGGCCGGGCCCAATCGCACCTGGGCGTAGGCGAATCCGCGGTCGACTTCGCCGAGCACCGCGTCGTCGGAGACTTCGACGTTGTCGAAGAGCAGCTCGGAATGCCCGCCGAGGCTGGCGGAGTCGAGGGTGTCGATGTCGCGGACGCGGGTGAATCCGGGGGCGTCGGTGTCGGCGAGGAACATCGTCGCGCCGTCCCGGTCGCCCGGCTCGCCCGAGGTGCGGGCCATGACGATGGCGAACCGGGCGCCGTGTGCACCCGTGATGAACCACTTGTGCCCGTTGATGACCCAGCCTGCCGCGGTGCGGGTGGCGGTGGTGCGCAGTGCGGTGGGATCAGAGCCCGCGCCCGGTGCGGGCTCGGTCATCGCGAAACAGGAGCGGATCGCGCCCGCTGCGAGCGGACGCAGGTACCGGTCCTGTTGCGTCCGGGTCGCCACGGCCTCGAGCAGGTGCATGTTGCCTTCGTCGGGGGCGGAGCAGTTGAGCGCCACCGGGCCGAACAGCGAGTACCCCGCCGCCTCGAACACCGGGGCCCGGTCGCGCATGTCCAGTCCCATGCCGCCGAACCGGGCGCCGACGTGCGGCGCGAACACGCCTGCGGCGCGCGCGGCGTCGTGCAGGCGCACCCGCACCTCGTCCGGCATGTCGTGCGCCGATCCGCGGTAGTGCCGCTCGACCGGCAGCACCTCCTCGCGCACCAGCGCGGCGGTGCGTTCGGTCGCCGCCACGACCTGCGCCGAATGTTCGAAACTGATGGCCACTCTGCCCTCCGCCCATTATGTTAACCGCGATTCACATCGAGGCGTCTTCAGTGAACCACCAAATCCGCCGCGCCGAAACCCTCGCGGCCACCGGTCGCCGCCTCGCGCACGCGCGTTAGAACTTTAGTTCGAATGCCGGGTAGGGTGTGGGGATGGACGTAGGTGTGCAGGGGTCGCTGTTGTCCGGAGTGGACGAGAGTGTGCCGTGTGCGCCCGCGGGCGCACGCCGGACGGCGCTCGCGGACGGGGCGTGGGTCGACGTGCTGCCGGGCTGGCTGACCGGCGCCGACGCGCTGTTCGACCGGTTGGCTGCGCGGGTGCCGTGGCATGCCGAGCGCCGCCGCATGTACGACCGCGTGGTGGATGTGCCGAGGCTGGTGGCCTATTACGGCGAGTCCGACCTGCTGCCGGATCGCCGGCTCGCCGCGGCGCTGTCGGCGCTCAACGACCAGTACGCCGCCCCGCTGGGCGAGCCGCTGGCCACGGCGGGGCTGTGCCTGTACCGCGACGGACGCGACAGCGTGGCCTGGCACGGCGATACGATCGGCCGCGGCGCCGTCGCCGACACGGTCGTCGCGATCGTCTCCCTGGGCGCACCGCGCTCATTGCTGCTGCGCCCGCGCCGCGGCGGGCGCAGCGAGCGTTTCCCGCTGGGCTCCGGGGACCTGTTGGTGATGGGAGGATCGTGCCAGCGCACCTGGGAGCACGCCGTCCCGAAGACCACCCGCCCGGTGGGTCCGCGCATCAGCGTGCAGTTCCGCCCCCGCGGCGTCCGCTAACGGCGTGGCGTCGACGACACGGCGGCGGGGAGGCGAATTCTGGGTGACGGAGGTTTACCCGTTGGACCCGCGGGTATTGGGACTGGCAGTCCGTGTTTCCGCTTGGCGACCGTCGTGATCCGGCGGTCGCCGATCCGTCGCAAAGAGGGGTGCGCCATGATCGCGCTCGGGATGCTGGTGCTTGTGGTCGCCTTCTTGACCAAGATGGCGATGTTGTGGACGCTCGGCGTGGTTCTGGTCATCTCCGGGTCTGTCGCGACGCTGCTCGGCGCCGCGGCCCGCCCGGTCGGCGGAAAGGCCGACTGGTATTGATCAGCCGCCTGCCTCGGGCTCCCAGCGGTAGCCGTACCCGCGGATGGTCGTGATGAGTTTGGGGCGGTTGAGCTTGGTGCGCAGACCGGTCATGTGCACGTCGAGGGAGCGGGACACCGCGACGAACGCGTTACCCCAGATTTCGTCCATCAGCTGCTGGCGGCTCACCGCCGAGCCCGCGTGCTCGGCGAGCACCCGCAGCAGCTCGAACTCCTTGTGCGTCAGCGCGACGCGGACCCCGCCGACGTCGACGTGCCGGGCCGCCAAGTCGATTCGGACATCGCCGGACTCCACCTGCGCCGCGGGCGGCTGCGCGGCCGTGGCGCGGCGGCGGACCACCGTTTCGAGCCGCGCGGCCAGTTCGGCGACCCGGGGCGGCTTGACGACGTAGTCGTCGGCGCCCGAACGCAATCCGCGCACGACCGTGCGCTCGTCGCCGCGCGCGGTGAGCACCACCACCGGAACCGAGCTGATGGTCCGCAGCTGCCGCAGCACGTCCAGACCGTCGCCGTCGGGCAAGCCGAGGTCCAGGATCACCACGTCGCATTCGCGGTGCGAGGTCAGCAGGTCCGCGCCGTGGGTTTTGCGCCGAATCCGATACAGCCTGGCCGTGAGCGCCTCCACCAGGGCGTTGGCGAGTCCGTCGTCGTCCTCGATCAGCAGGATCCGGATGGGCCCGTCGTCGGCCCGCGGCGTCGAAGCGGGCCTGCCCGCACCGAGACCCGAACTCACGGCTTCCCTCCCGGCGTAGCGGTTCGCGCCGAGCGGCCCGCGGCGTCGGGCGCATTCCCATTCAGCGTCACAGCAGCCTCCTATTCCGGCCCGCCCCCAGGCTACCGCCCGGCCTCCGGAACAAGCGCGCGATCTGCGAGTTACGCAGCCGGCCAGGTCAACAGCGCCGCGCCTCCGTCACGGCGGCAGCGCCACCGGGTCGCCGCTGCCGCGGACCGGATAGCACAGTGCCGCGCCGTCGACCCGGAGCTCGTGCAGCGTTGCGCCGGTCGCGGTCACGCCGGGCTGCCCTGCGGGCGCGGCGATCCGACGAACGCACGGATCAACGCGGTCAGCCGCTGCGGCTTGTCCTCGGGGGAGAAGGTGTAGGAGTCGTCGACCCATTCCAACCGGGCGTCGGGGAAGTCGCGGGCCAGCTGCTCGGCATGCGCGGTGGGGAAGAATTTGTCCTCTCGCGACCAGGCGATGAGGACCGGCCTGTCGAACTCTCCGAACCGCTGCGCCGCCGCCAGCGTGACCCTGGGGTTCAGGCCCGCCAACACCCGGCGGGTGTCGGAGCGGATCGCGGCATTGTCGATCATCGGCAGGCAGTAGCTGTCGAATGCGCGCGGGTCGATCGGGCGCCGCGTCAGCCACCCGTATGCGATGGGCAGCCTGCGCAGCGTGTTCATCCGAAGTGTCGTGGCCAGCGCCGCGATCCCGCCCGGGACGCGCGCCAACAGCTTCAGGAACCGGAAGGCCTGGGGCGGGCAGTTGTCGTAGGCGTCGCCGGAGGTCAGCACGAGACCGGCCACCAGGTCCGGGCGCGTGGTCGCCAACACCTGGCACACGGCGTCGCCGCTGTCGTTGCCGACCAGGGTCACCGGCCCCAGCCCCAGCGCCGCGATGGCGGCCGCGAGCATGCCCGCCAGTCCCGGAATGGTCAGGTCGGCCGCGGGCATGGGCAGCTCGTGCGAACCCAGCGGCAGATCGACTGCGATGCAGCGGAATTCGCCGGAGAGCTCGCCGACGACCTTGCGCCACAGGTTCGCGTTGACGGCGAAGCCGTGGACGAACACGATCGGAGCGCCCGCACCGGCGTCGTGCACCGCCATCGGACCTCCGGGCACGTCGATCAGGCGCCGGGCGCCCAGATCCGGATGCCGCCAGTACACCCTCTGCGTGTCGGTCATTGTCGCCTCCTGTGTCGCGATGACGTCGTGTCCTTATCGTCGCGACCTGCGCCCGCGCGCCGCTTCCAGAAACATGCGGTGCCTGCCGACAGCGTGCACCGCACCGCACGGCGCGTTCCGGAGGTACCGTCGCTGACATGACGGCGTCGACAGCGGTGGTGGCCGCCCCGACCGCGGCAGCCCAACTGTGGCTGCGGCACGGGCATGCGGTGTATCTCGGTCCTTCGCTGGGCATGGGGGCGCATTCGACCGCGCTGGCGTGCCTCGGAGTGGGCCTCGACGCTCCATTCACGGTGTGGGTGCAGGGCGCGCGGGAGGCGGTCACCGTGCGCAGCTTCCTGTTCGAGGCGCGGCGGGTCCACGAGACGACCGACGGCGACGGGCGGATGCTGTTCTGCTTCTTCGATCCGACCTCGGCCCGCATGGCCGGTTCGCTCGGCGGGATGCGGCGGGTGCTGGCAGGCGGCGGAGCCGAGCATCGCAACGAGGCCGAGCTGATCGCGTGCTGCGCGCAGGAGCCGGTGGATTTCCCGCGCCTGCTGCGGCTGGCCAGCGTGCCGCTGCCCGAGGTTCTCGACGCCCGGGTGGAGGCCGCGGCTGCCGACATCCGCTCCGATCCCGCGCGCAAGCACGGCGCCGCGGACGCCGCAGCGCGGGCCGGGCTGTCGACGTCGCATTTCCTGCGGCTGTTCGCGGCCCAGACCGGCACCAGCTTCCGCCGCTATCAGCAGTGGGCGCGAATGCTGCACGTCGGGCGCGCCTTCGCCGCCGGGCACGATTTCACCCGGGCCGCGGTGGACGCCGGGTTCTCGTCTCCGTCACATTTCAGCGATACCTTCCGCGCCATGTTCGGTATCACCCCGACTCGGTTCGCCGCTGTCGACGGTGAACTGGTCATCCACGAAGAGCCCGGCTGAGGGGTGCTGACGGTACGGTTGTCGGGTGATTGTGGAGTTGGGGTCCGGGGTCTTCTGCGTGACAGGGACCGAAGTCAACTGGGTGATCGTCCGGGACGGATCGGACGTGACCCTCATCGACTCCGGATACCCGGGTGATCTGACGCGGCTGGAGGCGTCGCTGCGGGCGCTGGGGTCCCGGCCGCAGGACGTGCGGGCGATTCTGTCGACCCACGCGCACATCGACCACATCGGCGGGCTCAATCACTTCCACCGCGAGTACGGCACGCCCGCCTACATGTCGGCGAACGAAATCGCCCACGCCCGCCGCGAATACCTGGAGCAGGCCGGGCCGCTCGACGTCGCCCGCAATGTGTGGCGCCCGGGCGTGGCCGGATGGGCCGCGCGGATCACCCGGGCGGGTGCGATGCGCCGCAACCCGGTGCCGCACGCACAGCCTTTCCCCCATGCGGGCCCGCTGGACCTGCCCGGCAAGCCGCAGCCGGTGGCCACTGCGGGCCACACCGCGGGCCACACCGCCTACTACCTGCCCGGAATCGGCGCGGTCGCGACCGGCGACGCGCTGGTCACCGGGCACCGCGTCAGCCGCGTCGACGGTCCCCAGGTGCTGCCGACGATGTTCCACCACTGCCCGCCCGCCGAATCCGCTGCCGCCCTCGAC
>JABFVX010000030.1 GCA_013362555.1 Mycobacteriaceae bacterium | reverse complement strand
GGCGGGCGCGCCGCTGCTGCTGTACCTACTCGTCCGCGCCAATCGGAAGGCGACCCTGTGACTGCCCGCAAACCCCCGTCGCCGAACCATCCGTCGCTGTCGGCCGAGCACGTGCGGCTGGGCTACGACGGGCGCGTGATCATCGACGACCTCAGCCTCGACGTCCGACCGGGCGTGGTGACCACGATCATCGGGCCCAACGGCTGCGGCAAGTCGACGCTGCTGCGCGCACTGGGCAGGCTGCTCGCTCCCAGCGCGGGCCGGGTGCTGTTGGACGGCAAGGCGATTTCGTCGATGCGGACCCGCGACGTGGCACAGGTGCTCGGCATGCTGCCGCAGACTCCGATCGCGCCCGAAGGAATCACCGTCGCCGATCTCGTCGCACGCGGCCGCCACCCCCACCAGTCGTGGCTGCGGCAGTGGTCACGCACGGACGAAGCCGAGGTCGCCGATGCCTTGGCGCAGACGGGAATTGCCGAGCTCGCCGACCGCCCGCTCGACGAGCTGTCCGGCGGGCAGCGCCAACGCGCCTGGATTTCCATGGCTTTGGCGCAGGGCACCGACATCCTGCTGCTCGACGAGCCGACCACCTACCTGGACCTGGCGCATTCGCTCGACGTGCTGGACCTCGTCGACCAGCTGCATTCCGAGCTCGGCCGGACCGTGGTCATGGTGCTGCACGACCTGAATCTGGCGATCCGCTACAGCGACCAGTTGGTCGTGATGGCCGAGGGCCGGGTCGTCGCCGCGGGCGCGCCTGCCGACATTGTCGACGCCGTCCTGCTGCGTACCGTGTTCGGTCTCGACAGCGAGGTGACCCGGTGCCCGGTGTCCGGCCGCCCGATGGTGATCCCGATCGGCCGCAGGCACGTGCTGGTCGACCGAGATGTTCGCCACACGGCAAGCACTCCCGCCAGTAATTAGGTAATGCTAACCTAATTTCTGCAGCTAGTGCCCTGTACGGAGGACCCCTTGACGATCGCCCTGCACCCCAAGCACCTCGACACGTCGACAGCCGTCGATCCGGTCAGCGCGATAACGCGCCTTGCCAATTCCGGACTGTTCGGCGACTACGTCGTGTACGAACGGCTCGGCGAATGGGTGTTCGCCGCGGACCCAGTGGGGCAGGTGGAGATCGACACCGACGAAGTGCGCATGGGCCTGCCCGCCCGCACCGACCGGGTGCGCTGGTCCGGCCGCCCGCTGCAGGCCCTGGCGGGCGCACTGGACGGCCTGCGGCTGCAGCTCGGCCCGGCGGCGGCCGGAACCGCGTACGGCTGGGTGGGATTCGAGTGCTGCGCGTACTCCCTCGAGGCCGAACACCATGTGCCGCGCGGGACCACGCTGGCGCACTTGATGATTCCACGGGTCGAGATACGCCTGTCGCCCACCGGCATCGCCACCGCGGGCTTGACCGCCGACGAACAGGACGCGGTCACCGGACTGCTCGCGGCCGAGCTCGACACCCCGCCGGCCGCCGAACCCGTCGACGTGACCGCCGACCCGACCGGTTATCGGGACCGGGTCGCGGCTGTCGTGAACGAGATCGCGGCAGGCCGCTATCGCAAGGTGATCCTGTCACGCCGAGTGGAGGTGCCGTTCCGGCTGGACATGGCCGAGACCTATCGACTCGGCCGGACCCACAACACGCCCGCCCGCTCGTTCCTGTTCCGGCTCGGCGAGATCGAGGCGGCGGGATTCAGCCCGGAGCTGGTGGCGGCCGTGGACGACGACCGCATCGTGACGACCGAGCCGCTCGCGGGCACCCGCGCCTTCGGCCTCGGCCCGAATGCCGACCGCGCGGCGCGCGCCGACCTGGAAGCCGACCCCAAGGAGATCGTGGAGCACGCGGTATCCGTGAAGACGTCGTTCGCCGAGATCGCCTCGGTCGCCGAGCCGGGCACGCCCTCGGTCGCCGATTTCATGTCGGTGCGCGAGCGCGGCAGCGTGCAGCACCTGGCATCGACGGTCCGCGGCAGGCTCGCCGCCCGGCGCACGTCGTGGGACGCGCTGGAGGCGTTGTTCCCCTCGGTCACCGCGTCCGGTATTCCCAAGGCGCCCAGCGTGGACGCCATCTTCCGGCATGACCACGATGCACGCGGACTGTATTCCGGAGCGGTGATGACGGTGACCGCGCAGGGCGTGCTGGAAGCGACGCTGGTGCTGCGCGCGGTGTACCAGTCGGGCGACGCGGCGTGGCTGCGAGCGGGCGCGGGCATCATCGCCCAGTCCACCCCCGCCCGGGAGTTCGAAGAGACCTGCGAAAAGCTGGCCAGCGTCGCCCCCTACCTCGTCCGCGCCTGAACTCCCGCCCTCCAGAACGACCCACGAGTTGCGTCAGACGCAACTGGTGGGTCGTTGTGGATTATCGTGCATCTCCAGAACGACCCATGAGTTGCGCTCAGCGCACGTCGTGGGTCGTTCTGGAGAGTGGTGGATTGTCAGGTGAGGGTTGCGGCCAGGGCGCGGCGGTCGATTTTGCCGACGGCGGTGGTGGGCAGCTCCGACAGCGGGCGCAACAGGTCGGGGTGCTTGTACCCGGCCAGGCCGCGGTCGGCCAGGAAGGCCTTGACCTCGCGGAGAGTCGGCATGGCGTCGTCGACGACGAGTGCGGCGCAGACTTTTTCGCCGAGCGACTCGTCGGGCAGGCCCACCGCGGCGGCGTGCCGGATGCCGGGGTAGGCCAGCAGGTGCTCCTCCAGCTCGTCGCAGGAGACGTTCTCGCCGCCGCGGTTGATGACGTCCTTGACTCGACCGGACACGATCAGGTGCCCAGTGGGCAGCCTGCGGACCAGGTCGCCGCTGCGGTACCAGCCGTCCGGAGTGAACGCGCGCGCGTTGTGCTCGGCAGCGCGGTAATAGCCGCTGATCGTATACGGGCCCTTGGTGATCAGCTCGCCCTCGGCGCCCGGTGCGACGTCGGCGCCGTCCGCGTCCACCACCCGGACACAGTCCGCGGGCGACAGCGGCTTGCCCTGCGTGGCCACGACGAGCTCCTCCGGGTCGTCGAGCCCGGTGTAGTTCAGCAGGCCTTCGGCCATGCCGAACACCTGCTGCAGCCGCGCGCCCAACCGCGGCTCGACCTCACGGGCGTTCGCCTCGGCCAGCCGCGCGCCCCCGACTTGCAGCAGGCGCAGCGAACTCAGGTCGGCAGGCTCCCAGTCGACCGCGGCGCACCACAGCTGGGCCAGCGGCGGGACGACGGCGGTCACCGTGACCCGGTGCCGCTCGATCACCGCGAACGCCGTCTCCGGACTCGGGTCGGCGGTGAACGCCACCGCGCCTCCGGCGGCGAGCGTGCCGAGTATTCCGGGACACGCAAGCGGGAAGTTGTGCGCCACAGGCAAAGTCGCCAAGTACACGTCGGTCTCGCCGAGGCCGCACACCGCGGCCGACGCGCGCGCGTTGTAGTGGTAGTCGTCGTGGGTTCGAGCGATCAGCTTCGGCAGCCCGGTGGTGCCGCCGGACACCAGCATCAGGGCGATGTCGGACGGATCGAGTTCGGGCAGTGCCTGTTCGGGATCGGCGTCGTTCAGGTCGCACGGCACCTCGGCGAGCGCCTCGAACGGGCCCGGCTCGCCGAGTACGAGCACATGCCGCACCGCGGGCGCCGCTTCTTGCACCTGCACTGCAAGGTCACGGTAGTCGAACCCGGCCGCGCGGTCGGCGATCACGTAGCCGACCGCGCCGGAAAGCGCTGCCAGGTGGGTGATCTCGGCGCTGCGGTGGGCAGGCAGGGTCAACACCGGGATCGCTCCCGCGCGCACCAGCCCGAACAGGACGACGACGAAGTCGGGTCCGTTGGGCAGCTGCACGACGACCCGGTCCCCGACGGCCAGGCCGCGCGCGCGCAGGCCCGCGGCCATCCGGTCGGCCGCCTGATCGAGCTGGGCATAGGTAAACGGCTGGGCATCGCCGACCAGCGCGAGCGCGGGGCCCCGCCGACGGGCGGCGTCGCGCAGCAACTCGCCGAGCGAGCGGCCCTGCCAGATCCCGGCCGCCCGGTAGCGCGCAGCGTCCGCATCGGGGAACGGAACGTAGCCGTCCCGATAGTGCGCGTCCCTCATCGGCCCTCACTTGAAGATCTCGGCAGGCATGTTACGTTAGGCTTGCCTAAGATAACATGCCAGGAGGGGCTGTATGACCACCACACAGAGCACTCGGACCGCGCCCGGGCGGGGATGGCAGGGCGCGGTCCTGAAGGCCATGCGCGCACCGGATTTCGAACTCACCGTCACCAAGCTCACCGAACTGACGGCCCACTACGTGCGGCTGTCGTTCTCGGGCGGCGGGCTGCTGGCCGACCGCGACCACGTCCACCCCACCATGTGGATCCGGATGTGGTTCCCCACCGGCAAGGGCAGCGTCCAGCAGCGCGGGTACACGGTCCTCAACGCAGACCTCGCAGCCGACACGTTCGACATCGAGTTCGCGATCCACGACGGTCCCGCGGCGAACTGGGCCAAGGCCGCGCAGCCGGGAGACACCATCACCGCCACCGTGATGGGGTCGAAATTCGCACTGCCCGAGCCGCGGCCGGCCGGCTACGTCATGGTCGGCGACACCGCGTCGCTGCCCGCCATCACGACACTGCTGGCCGCCATCGGCGAGTCTCCCGCCAAGGTGTGGCTGGAATGGCAGCACGAGGACGACAAGCAGCTGGCGGTCGAAGCAGGCGAGAACGTCGACATCACCTGGGTCGCACGGGGGCCCGGAGCCGCGAGCGGCTCGGCGTTGCTGGACAGCGTCGAATCCGCGGCGTTCGACGCCGCCGACCACTTCGGCTGGGTCGCGTGCGACATGAAGACCACCCGTGCCGCGGTCAAACTGCTGCGCGCAAAGTTCAACCTCGAGAAGAAGTCGATCAAATCCCAGGCCTACTGGGTCGCATAGCCGGGATACCAACTTCCAGAACGACCCATGAGTTGCGTCTGACGCAACTCGTGGGTCGTTCTGGAGGTTTGGGACTCAGGCTCGGGCCGCGTTGCGGTAGCCGCGGACCGCGAGCGCGCCGAACGCGGCCGCCAGGCCGATCGACCATGCGGCGGTCTGCAGGAGCGGGACGGCGGTAGGGCCGCCCAGGGTGAATCCGCGCATCGCCTCGATGGCGCAGCTCATGGGCTGGGCCGCGACGACGGGGCGCAGCCAGCCGGGGTAGTTCTCCAGCGGGACGAAGCCCGAGTTGAAGAACATGCCGACCAGCACGACGATCGCGAACACCTCGACCACCTTGTGGCCCGCGCGGCTCACCCCGCAGGCGATGACCACCGGCGCAAACCCGGCGATCACGAGCACCGGGACCGCCAGCGCGCCGAGCGCTCCCGCGACGCCCTGCTCGAATCGCAGGCCGAGCACGAAACCCAGGACCAGCACGACCACGGTGGCGATCAATGCGCGCCCACACTCGGCGAGCAGCCTGCCGAGCAGGCCCGCGGACCGGTGAATCGGCATGACCCAGAAGCGCCGCAGCAGACCGCTTTCACGCTCCGCGTACAGCGACTGCCCGGTGCCCATGGCCCCGTACATCGTGGCCGCCACCGCGATCATCGGCACGAACCCGTAGATCGGGTCGCCGTCGCCGGTGGCGCCGAGCACCTTGCCCAACACCAGGTCGAACATCAGCAGCAGCAGCACCGGCAGCACGAAGGTGCTGGTCACCACGTCCGCCTGCCGCGACCAGGAGCGCGCCAGCCTGCCCGCCTCGATCAGCGCCTGGGCAGGCAGCGAACCGGTCGCCGCGACATCCACCGCGCCCTTCACAGCCACGTCGTTCATCCCCGGCGTCCTTCCGCTCGAACCGCGAACACGATGCCCGCCGACAACAAGGCCGCCACCCACGCCGCGGCCACCGCCAGCTCGCCCGCGAACCGGCCCGCGGACAGCTCCCGCAGCGCCGCCGCGATCTGCGAGATGGGCTGGTTGCGGACCCACGGCTGAATCCAGCCCGGAAAGCCTTCCACCGGAACGAAACCCGAGGACGTCATGAGCAGCAGCAGCTGCGGACCGAACAGCACGGTGCCCGCGAGCTGCGGGTTGCGGGTGACCGTGCCCAAGGCGTCGGTGAAGACGATCACGGCCGCGCCGAATGCCAGCACCACCGCGACGAAAGCCGCTGCCGCGCCGAATCCGTGGAACCGGAAGCCGTACAGCGTGCCGATCACCAGCCCGCCCGCGAGCGCCGCCAGCGCCCGGACCACGTGTGCCGACATCCGCGACGCTACCGGCACCCAGGTGCGCACCGGCATGGAGCGCAGGCGCGTCGCCATGCCCGCGACCACCTCTCGGGCGGCCCGGTCGCCCGCGAACATCGAGCCGAAGAACATGCCGTGGACCAGGATCAGCGGCAGCAGGTACTGCGCGTAGTCCAGGCCCGTCGCCTCCATCGAACGGCGCAGCGGCACATAGAACGCCGTGAAGAAGACCAGCGGCGCCAGGAAAGCCAGCACCAGGTCGCCCTCGCGCGCGGCGGCCCGGATATGGCGTCCGCTCAGCGCCGACCACTGCATTCGAGCCGGAATGGCCCCGGCCACCGCCGCGGTCACGATTCGCTCGCTTCGGCGCGCGGCGCGGTGAGCTCGATGAAGACCTCATCCAGGGAAGGTCGGCGCAGCGCGATGTCGATGACCTCGATGCCCGCGTCGTTGATGCGCCGCAGCGCTTCCGCCAGCGTGATCGCCCCGTCGGGCGCGGGCAGCGAGACCCGGTCCTTCGACTCGGCGACCGTGATCTCGCCGAGACCGGCCAGCGCCGCGACGGTCCGGTCCACGTCGCCCGCCTCGACCGGCACCACCTCGCAGTAGCTGACCCCCGCCCGCGCCTTGAGCTGATCTGCGGTGCCCTCGGCGATCACCGTGCCTTTGTCGACCACGATGATGTTGTCGCTCAGCGCATCCGCCTCTTCGAGGTACTGCGTGGTGAGCAGGATGGTGGTCCCCTGCTCCTACAGCGCGCGGACCTGCGCCCACAGGCCCTGCCT
>JABFVX010000138.1 GCA_013362555.1 Mycobacteriaceae bacterium | reverse complement strand
GCGGCCGCGCCGGATCTCACCGCGGCGGCCGGAGCGGCCGCGCGCACGCTCGAGCGCGATCGGCAGGTGCGGCCGCCGGCCAGGGTCCGGCGGCTCGCTGCGGGCGAGATCGCCGCGACCGGACCGAAACGCACTGTCTGCGACGCGCACTCGACCGAGCGGCTGCCGGGCGACGCGGTGCGGCGGGAGGGCGAGCCTGCGGGCGGGGACGCGGCGGTGAACGAGGCGTACGACGGGCTCGGCGCGACGTACACGTTCTACCGGGAAGCGTTCCACCGCAATTCAATTGACGGGCGAGGGCTGCCGCTGGACGCGACCGTGCACTACGGCAGCAGCTACGACAACGCGTTCTGGAACGGCGACCGGATGGTGTTCGGCGACGGCGACGGCGACGTCTTTCAGCGATTCACGCTGTCGGTCAGCGTGATCGGGCACGAACTGACCCACGGTGTGACGCAGTACAGCGCGAACCTGGACTACCGGGGACAGTCCGGCGCGCTGAACGAGCACGTCTCGGACGTGTTCGGGGCCCTGGTGGAGCAGTTCCGGCTCGGGCAGAGCGCAGACCGGGCGACGTGGCTCATCGGCGCCGGGCTGTTCACGCCGAAGATCAAAGGCACGGCGCTGCGGTCCATGAAGCAGCCCGGCGACGCCTACGACGACCCCGTACTGGGCAAGGACCCGCAGCCCGCGACGATGAGCGGGTACGTGGCGACCGACGACGACATGGGCGGGGTGCACCTGAACTGCGGCATCCCGAATCACGCCTTCTATCTCGCGGCCTCGGAGCTCGGCGGCTACGCCTGGGAGCGCGCGGGGCGCATCTGGTACCGAACCCTCACCGACGCAAAGCTCCCCAGCGATGTGAATTTCGCGGGCTTCGCCGCCGCCACCGCCCGCACCGCCGCCGACATCTACGGCCAAGGCTCCGCCGAGCACAACGCGGTCCAAGCGGCCTGGCGCCGAGTCGAAGTCACCCCGAACGGAGCCGCCCGCGCCTAAAGACCTTCCAGAATGACCCGTGACGTGCGTTCAACGCACGTCACGGGTCATTCTGGAAGTAGGGTTGGGCAGCGTGGCTGGATTGACGGCGCGGGTGACGGCGGCGGCGGAGTCGGCGCTGGCGCAGGGGAAGGTCGTGTCGCCGATCGACGTGTTGGTGGGCGTCGGTTGGCTGCACACGGTGCAGGTCGAGCGGTGGCGGCAGGGGCGGGTCGCGACGCTGGAGGAGCAGGTTCCCGTCGACGCCGCCAAGATGGCCGCCGCGGTCGAGGCGCTGCGGAAGTGGGCCATGGGGCGGGGGCTGACGCCGAGCGAGACGGCGTACGTGTCCGGCAGCCGGGATCGCGCGCCGCTGCGGTTCACCGCGGCGGGCGATGACGCCGCCTACCGGGTCCACTGGATGTCGCCGGAGCTGAGTCCGGCGCGGCGGCAGCAGATCGCCGAGCGGCAGAACAAGGCGCCGGATCTGGTGGCGGTCGTGCCGAGCGCGCCCTTCGACTGTGCCGAGTGCGCGGGCACGGGGCCGTACTTGATCATGTCCAATGCCGGGCCGCTCTGCCTGACGTGTGCGGACCTCGACCACCTGATCTTCCTGCCCGCCGGAAACGCGGCCCTGAGCAGACGCGCGAAGAGGGAGAGCGCCCTGGCCGCGGTGGTGGTCGAGCACAACCGCAGGCGCAAGCGCTACGAGCGGCGGGGCGTACTGGTCGAAGAGGCGGCGCTGATCGCGGCCGAGGAGCAGTGCCTCGCCGACGAGGACATTCGGGAGCGCCGCCGAGGGCGCGACCGGGAGCGGCGGGCGGAGCAGGACGTCGCGTTCACCGCTGCGATGGCGGCGGCGATTCGCGGCCTGTTCCCGGGTTGTCCGCCGGAGCGGGCGAACGCCATCGCCGATCACGCCGCCGTCCGGGGCAGCGGCCGGGTCGGCCGCTCCGCGGCGGCCAAGGTGCTCGACGCCAACGCGGTCACTCTCGCGGTGATCGCCTCGGTCCGTCACCTGGACACCGACTACGACCGAATGCTGATGTCCGGCGTGGCCCGCGCCGACGCCCGCGACCGCATCCGACCGGACGTGGACCGGGTCCTCAGCGGGTGGCGCGACCAGTGCGGGTGACGGTGGCCCGCTCCGGCGGCGTGGCGGGCATGTCGCGGACCTGGACCCTGGACAGCGCCGACGCACCCGACCCGGAGCGGTTCGCGGCGCTGGTCGCGGCGTGTCCGTGGCACGCCGCCGGGACAGCGGCGGCCTTCGAGGCTGATCCGGACCGCTTCGCGTACCGGATCACTGTCGACGGCCACGTCGTCGACGTCACGGAAGCGGAGGTCGGCGGCCCCTGGCGTGACCTGCTCGATTACCTGCGCCGTCATCACGGGCCTTCCCAGTAGCGGCGGGATCGGCATGACAGGCGCTACAGTGTTGAGTGTCACATCAGTGGCATGTGTCACAGTCGTTGGGTTAGCCCGATCGTAGGGTCCGGTCAGTCGGAGGTTAAACGTGTCGCCTACTGAAATTGCAGAGCTTCGGCACACCGTGGGCCAGCTCAAGCGCTGTGTCGGGGCGTTGCGCTCCCAGTACGGCGATGTCACCGCCGTGCGCCGGGTGGCGATCGACGTGGATCGCCTCGATGTCGACGTCGCCGATCTGGAGGAGATCAATCCGCAGGCGCAAGCGCGCCGCGCGGACGAGGTCATCTACGTTCCGGACGCCAAGTCCGACGAGGCCGCCTGGATGGGCGCCCAAGACGAAGGTCTCGGCTTCCACTCCCGCCCCCGCACCCGCTGAGAACCTCCAGAATGACCCGTGACGTGCATTCAACGCACATCACGGGTCATTCTGGAGGTTTGAGATTGGGGTGGGTCAGTAGGCGCCCGCTCAGTAGGCGCCCGCTCCGCGGGTGACAGCGGAGAGGGTTCTGCTCACGATGTGCAGGTCGAGGACCATCGACCAGTTCTCGACGTAGGAGAGGTCGAGCCGGACGGCGTCTTCCAGGGAGAGGTCGGAGCGGCCGCTGACCTGCCACAGGCCGGTGATGCCCGGCTTGACCAGCAGGCGGCGACGCACCACCTGGTCGTAGCTGTCCACTTCGCGTCGCACCTGCGGGCGTGGGCCGACCACGCTCATCTCGCCGGTCAGCACGTTGAAGAACTGCGGCAGCTCATCGAGGCTGTACTTGCGCAGTATCTTGCCGACCGAGGTCACCCGCGGATCGTTCTTGAGTTTGAAGAACAGCGGGTTGCCGCCGTGGGAGGCGATCAGTGCGGCCATCTGGCGGTCCGCGTCCTGAAACATGGTGCGGAACTTGATCATGTGGAAAGGCTTGCCGTTCATGCCGATTCGCTCGGAGCGGTAGAACACTGGACCGGGGCTGGTGGCCTTGACGGCGATTGCCGCCACGATGAGCGCCGGGCCTGCCGCGAGCAGGGCGGTCAGCGCGAAGATCCGGTCGAACACCGCCTTGCCCAGCGACTTCGCGCGGTCGTACTGCGGCTTCTCCACGTGCAGCATCGCCATGCCCGCCACCGGTCTGCTGGTCAGCCGGGGCGCGGCGATGTCGACCAGGCCGGGTGCGACTATCAGGTCGACGCCCATCGGCTCGAGTTCCCACACCAGGTCGCGAATGAGGTCCGGGCCGAGCTGATCGGTCGCGGTGACGGCGACGGTGTCCGCGCCGGTGCGCCGCACCGCGGTGGGCACCGAGCGGTCGTCGCCGATGACGGGGATGCGCTGCCCGCCCACCTCGAGATGGGTATCGCCGCCCGCGCCGCCGCTGGGCAGGCAGATGCCGACCACTCGGTAGCCGGCCTCGGGCGAGCGGGCGAACGCCATGGTCATGGCGTGCGCGGCCTGCCTGCCCCCGACTACCAGCACCGCGCCTTGGGCGCGCGGGGCCTGGCGAATCCGCACCGACTGCCGCCGCCACGCCCAGCGGCCCGCGATCAGGCCCGCCAGCCCGAGCGGGAAGGCGATGGCCAGGTAGCCGCGGGCGATCTCCACCCGCAGCAGCGTGCCGCCGATGGCGATCAGGCCGAAGAGCCCGAAGGTGGCCGAGACCAGCCTGCGGTATTCGTCCGCGCCCGAACCGATCACGCGCGGCGCGCGCGCGTTTACCAGCGCCAGCGTCAGGTTCCACAACAGCGCCAGCGCGGTCGACACTGCGGTGTAGCCGACTTGGGCGTCGAAGCTCCACGCCAGCGGCGGCGCGTCGTCGGGGTCGCCGAATCGCACGAGCTGCGCCGTGCTCACGGCGATGCTGACCACGATGGAGTCAGTGAGAAATAGGTACCGGACATACCTGGCCTGCCACCGTTGTCGGCCGAATGAACCGACCGGAACGGCACTGCCAAGGGTTCCAGCGACGCGCGTGTCCAGCACCATGTCTACCTCGAGACAAATTCCCCACCCCACCCGCTGTTCGGGAGGGTTCTGTGACCCGACCTGCTCTGCGCCAGTGAAATCGGCGCACCCGAATCAGCGTTACACGATTCCCCGCAACGCGCGCATCAATAAGATTGTGCTGCAACACATCCCAGTACAACCATCCTTGCGGGCGCGATGCAGCGCCGGGACTGCAGCGGATCGGCCTGCGGCCCGGGTCAGGCCTGCGGAGCTGCAAGCAATTCCGTGACGAGGTGTGCCATCGTGGCCCGGAACCGGTCCGGCGCGAACTGCTCGGCATGGGCCCGAATGGTCGCTGGAAGATAGCGAGATTGGTCGAATGAGTCTAACTGGCACGACAATTCATCGACCACGGCCGTGTCGTCGCCGGGCGGGACGAGCTCGCCGGTGCACCCGGGCAGCACCGTGTCCAGCGCGCCGCCCGCGCCGACCGCCAGCACCGGAGTGCCGCAGGCCATCGCTTCCACCGGGACGATGCCGAAATCCTCGATCCCGGGCATGAGCAGGGCTCGGCAGCGCTGGTACAGCGAGCGCAGCTCGGCGTCCGACACCGCGCCCGCGAAGGTGGTCTCCGGACCGGCGATGGCGTCGAGGTGCGCGCGGAAACGGCCGTCGCCCACCACGATCAGCCTGCGGCCCGCTCGCTGTGCCGCCCGGATGGCCAGGTCCGGGCGCTTGTACGGGACGAGTCTGCCCGCGACGAGGAAGAAGTCCTCGCGTGCGACAGTCGGGTCGGGGGTGTAGGCGTCGATGCGGACCGGCGGGCACACCACGGCGGCGGGCAGCCCCCACCACTCGCGCACACGATCCGCTACAGCGCGCGAATTCGCCACTACCGCCGCGAGTTCGGGCGCGGCTCGCAGCTCCGACCGCCGCGCGAGGCGCGACAGTGCCCGCAAGGCCAGCCTGCCCCCCGCGCCGCGGGCTTCCCGGGCCCGGAACGCCGGATCCCAGGCCCACCGCGCCGGGCTGTGCACGTAGGCGAGCACCGGGGCCGCTGTCGCGAAGACCGCTTGGGTGGCGAAGGCGTGGTGGCTCACCAGCACGGCGTCGTAGTCGCGCAGCGGCATTCGCCGGATCGCCCGCGGCGCCAGGGGCAGCAGCGGAGCGTGCGACCGCCTGCCGGTCATGGCGTGTGCCCGGCTGAGCCACGTGTCGCGGACGGTTGCGGGCAGCGGCGGGCGCAGGCAGTCGGGGTCCGCTATCGGGGCGAACACCGCGGCATCGGGCCACTGTCGGACGAGTTCGCCGACCACCGCCTCCGACCCGCCGTACTCGGTGAACCGCTCGTGCACGACGGCAATTCGGGGATCGGTCATGCCCGACCGGGTCCGACTCTGCGGGGTTCGGCGCGGCGGCGCAGCGCGGGCGCCACCGGCCTGCCGTTGAGCAGGCCCGCAACACTGCCGTGCGACAGCGCCTTTCGATAGACCTGCGCCGCGGCGCGGCACGCGTCGAGGGTGGCGTCGATGTCGGCGTCGGTGTGCGCGGCGGACGTCACGAAGGACTGGCCCAGTACGCCGCGGGTGATCAGCTCTTGCAGGAACAGTGCGCGGAACTCCTGCGACGGCGTGCCGTCCGGGCCGCGGGTGAGGAACAGCAGGCACGTTGGCCTGCCCGCCGCCTGCAGATGCCCGGCAATGCCGAGTTCGGCGACGATGTCGGCGAATCCGGCCGCAAGCCGCTCGCCGGCTCGCTCCATCCGGCCGATGGGGTCGGTGGTGCGATAGGCGCGGGCCACCGCGCGGAAGGCGGCCAGCGAGCCGGTCTCCGGGCCGTGGGTGGTGGACAGCAGGAACACTCGGTCCTTGTCGGTGCGCAACCCGCCCAGTTCCATGTACTCGCGCCTGCCCGCGAGCGCGGAGATGGGAAACCCGTTGCCCATGGCCTTGCCCCAGCACGACAGGTCGGGGCGCACGCCGTAGACCGACTGCGCCCCGCCCGCCGCCCAGCGGAATCCGGTGATGATCTCGTCGAAGACCAGCAGCGCGCCGTACCGGTCGCACAGCGCGCGAACCCCGGCCAGGAAGCCGAGATCCGGTTCCACCATGGCGGTGGCCGCCTCCATGACGACGGCGGCGACCTGATGTCGCGTCAGCGCCTCCTGGAGTGACGCCAGGTCGTTGTAGTCGAACGCGACTGTGTCGGCGCGGGCGTATTCCGGTATGCCGCTGTTCATTCCAGTGCCGCCGATGAACCAGTCGTCGACGGAGAAGAAGGGCTGGGTGCAGACCGCGACGGTGCTGCGGCCGGTGGCGGCCCGGGCCAGCCGGACGGCGGCCGTGGTGGCGTCCGAGCCGTTCTTGGCGAACTTGACCATGTCCGCTGTCGGAACCAAGTTCAGAAAGTCCTCGGCCGCACGCAATTCCAGCTCGCAGGGACGGCTGAAGCTCACCCCGTCGGCGATGGCAGCGGCGACCGCGGCGACCACCGGTCGGTAGCCGTGCCCGAGCGTGACCGACCGCAGTCCCATGCCGTACTCCACGTATTCGTTGCCGTCGACGTCCCAGACTCGTGCGTCTTTGCCGCGCACCAGGACTGGGGCCATGCCGTCGGGATACTGGTCCTCGCCGCGCGCGTAGGTGTGTGCGCCACCAGGCACGACATCATGCAGCCTGCGCTGCAACTCAGCGCTTCGTTCGAACCCCACGCTCGCACATCGCGCGCACCGCCCGCGCGTTACGCCCGCTCGGATCAGACGGGGCAGCCGCGGTCGAGAGCGGCGCGCACGTAGCCGGCCGACTGGCGCAGGTACATCCACGACCAGAAGCGCAGACCGGAGGGGCTGGGGCTGGCGATCATGGTGAGCTCGCCGCGGAAGCACTTGCCGATGATGTAGCGGGCTCGGGACACATGCGGAGTGAAGGTGACCACGATGAGGTGACGCCAGCCATAGCGGGCGGTGAGTCGGGCGATCTCCTGCGCCTCGCCGCGGGTGGTCCACGGGTCGGGCACGAAGCAGAGCACCCGGTACTCGGCGCGCGGAGCGCAGTAGTCGTCCATGACCGGGTCGTCGGGGCCGGTGGAGCGCGACAAGACGACGGCGTGCGCATAGCCGCGGCGTGCGATGTCGTGGCCGATGTCGTAGCGCTCGTAGGCGGTGCCGCCCAGCACGACCACCGCGTCGGCGTGCCGCAGCGGATCCACCTGCGGGCGAACGTACACCGGCCACCCGAGTGCGGCCAGCGCCCCGACCGCGGCCACCACTGCTGCCAGCACTCGCAGCGCCCGCGCCCGGCGGCGCCGCCGCCGGGCGCGGGTCCGGCGTGTGCACAGTGTCCCGGCGCCCATCGACACCGAGGGTAGTCACGGGTGGCGGGTGGGGGCCGTGACGGCCCACAGTTGATGGTCTTCGCGGTCGCCTTGCGGGCCGCGGTAGGCGCGCATGGTGCCTTCGAAAGTCAGGCCTGCGTGGGCGGGCAGGGTCGACCACTGGTCGTCCGGCGGCACGGCGACGGCGATGCGGTACAGGCCGAGCCGATCGAACGCGAAGTGCAGCACCAGGATCGTCGCGCAGGTCGCGGCGGGTTCCGGCGCAGTGGGACCCCAGCGCAGGTGCAGCTGGGCGTTCCGATCGAACATGTCGAGGCCGAAAAGCCTGGCCTCGCCGACGAATTCACCGTCGGCCGACACGGTGAGCACGAGGCCGCGGCGCGACCGGATGCCCCGCCATGCCAGCAGCGATTCGCGCAGTCTGCTGTGCACGGTGAGCCCGGGCCACGCCGGATCCGACAGCGTGACGCGGTGCGGGCCGCGCAGGCCCGCGAGGGCGCGCCGAGCCGTTCCGGCGGCGTAGCGCAGGGCGACGTGCGCGACGACAACCCGGGAAACCGGCTGTGCGCCGGCTGGCTCAGCGGATTCCGGGGCCGCGGTGCGGGAGTCCCACCGGGCCAGCCAGGTGCGCACGTAGCCGTCCGCCGGGACGTCGGCGCGCACGACAGCCCACAGTTCGTGGTCGGCGCGCCTGCCGCCCGCGTCGAAGTACTCCGCCATGACGGCCTCGCGGACCAGGCCGAGCAACTCCGCCGAGCGGGCGGCGCGCCGATTGTCCGGTGAGATCGGCGCGGTGACCCGGGCCAGGCCGAGCTGGCCGAAGGCGAAATCCAGCAGCATGGCCACCGCGAGCACGCCGATGCCGCGGTGCGATTCCTTGGCGTCGACCCACACGCCCAGTTCCGCTTGCCCGGAGTCGGCGTCGATTGCGGCCAAGGTGCACTGGCCCGCGAACCGGCCGTCGACCTCGATCACCATCGCCAGTTCGCGGCGCGCCCGGGCCTGCGTCCATCGTTCCAGACACTCGCGCACCCAGCGTTTCTCGGTGTGGCGGGCCGACCAGTCGAGCTCGGAGCTCACCCAGAACGGCTCGATCAGCGTCCGGTCGCGCAGGCGGATGCGCCGCCAGTACGCGAAGTCGTCGATGCGCGGCGGGCGCAGCCGCACCCGCGACGGCCCGATGGGCTGCGGTCCGAGCACTATTCGGTGCAATCCTCGCGGGAGCGGAGCCTGCGGCGTGACCAATCGACACTTCCCCCCTCGTCTCATTCCAGCGGCCTCAGCTTGCCCAGCCCGACGGTGCGGAGTGCGCCGTCGGACGCGACGGTGAGCCGCCAGTAGCCGCCGTCCGCCGCCCGCAGGATCACGCCGGCTTCCGGCCGATCGGAAAGCCAAGCGCCGCTGGGCAATACCGCGGCCATCGTGTGTCCGTCCGAAGACTGCGCCTGCATCAGGTCAATCGTGCCGCCAGTGGAACGCGCCACCACCGTGCCCAGCAGCGCGGGCGTGCGCACGTAGCCGCGGCCGGTGACGCTCCAGCTGCGCGGGAAGACCGCCTGGTCGATGTCGAACCGCGAGCCCGAGATGAGGTTCACCGCGGTGCCTTCCGGGCAGCCGTCCGGATCGATGTGCAGCTCGGTCGGCTCGTGGTTGGGATCGGGGTCGAACTGCACGTTCGCCAAGTACGCCTGCCGGCAGGAGATCAGCTCCAGGTTCACCCGGCGGGCCGCGATCTTGCAGTTCACCAGGCCGAACTGTGCGGGACCGCCGTTGTCGCGGTGACCGATCTGCAGCGCGATGTCGGCGCCCTCGAACCAGATGTTGGTCAGCCACCAGTCGTTGGTCGCGCCGTCCACCACGACGTGGCGGGAGGTGGTCCGCAAGTCGTTGTCGGAGACGAATTCCACGTTGGTCAGGGCCAGTCCGGAACTGTGGTTGTTGCCGGTGCCGAGCACACTGACGTAGTTGTTGGTGAGTTTGGACGACGTCAGATAGTTCTGGATGCACGAAGTGGTGAGCCCGACCCCGAAATTGTTGATGTCGCAGTTGACGAACGCGGTGCCGCCGGTGTTCTCGTCCAGCACGACCCCGCGCTGACCGGTGTAGCGGGGATAGTTCGTGCTGAGGAGGTTTCCGCGGATCACCACGGTGTCGAACGAACAGCGGAAACAGCGCGACAGGTGGACCGCGGTGGCGCTCGGGTCGGAGACGTACATGCCGAGCCGCTTGAACGCGACGCGCTGTCGGTCGCCGAGCCGGATCAGCGTGTCGCGCTGCTCGTAGTGCAGCAGTGTGAGATCGGAGCCGTCGCCGAGCACCGTGCTGAAATCGGGCAGCGCCGGGAAACCGGAGACCTTGTATGTACCCGCGGGCAGATAGAGCACCAGCGGCTTGCCCCCGGTGGCGGCCGCTCGGGCCAACGCCGCGGTGTCGTCGGCGTTCCCGTCGCCGACCGCGCCGAAGTCGCGCACGTTGCGGGCCGCGGAAGCGTCCGTGACGTGCGGCGACCGGAACTCGGTGTCCCCTGGGTGATCCGGACCGTCGCCGCAGCCGCTCAGCGCCAATCCTGTTCCCAGGCCGACCAGCCCGGCCGCCAGCAGCCTGCGCCGCCGCACCTCGGGGGCGGCGCCGGAGGAGTCGTCCTGCGCTGCAGAAGAATCGCGCCACGCTGCGCGGTCGTTCACCCGATCACCTCGATCTCGCGGTTCCGCTGAAGGCCACCATAATCTTTGGGTCAGCCATTGTGGTCAATCTCCGCGCCGCTCCCGAGGCCCGGCGGCAATGCGCTTGATCCGCTCGACGACCCCCGCCCGGGGAATGACCACCGCGCCCGCCGGATGCACGCCTGCCCGGCCGAGCGCGGTGAGCGCGGTGCGCAGCTGTGTCCACGTGGTCGCCCCGAGCTCGACCACCACGACGGTGCGGTCGCAGCGGCCCGCGACGCCGATCGCGTCGACGGACCTGCCCAGCGGCGCGGTCTCGACCACGATGACCTCGAACTCGCGGCGCAGCACCGTGACCAGCTCCCCGAACCGCTCGCCCGCCAGCAGATCGGCGGTGCGCCGGTCGGCTTTGCCCAGCGGCAGCAGGTCGGGCCCGTCGACCGGTACGGTCGGGTACACGCCGAGGCCCGCTTCCCACGACACCACCGCATCGCGCGGATACGCCGGATTCTCCAGCAGCTGCGCCAATCCGGACTCCGGATCCTTCGGCAGCCGCGCCGAACTGCCGTGGCCGGACGTGTCGGCGTCGACCAGCACCACGGCGCGCCCGGTGTCGGAGACGGCCTGCGCCGCGGCCTGGGCGACCTGGGCGTGCGACCGCTTGGACACCGCGGTGAACAGCACTGCGGTGTCGGTGTCGGCGGCGGGCAGGATGCGAGCGCGGATCCGCCTGCCGGTCGCAGTGGCTTCGGCCTCGGGCGCTCCGGGCCTCAGGGTGCCGAGCACCTCGAGGTCGGGCAGGGCGTCGAGTTCCTGGGTGGTGCGCAGCGTGCGGTCCGTGCGGTCCCGCAGCAGTGCGCCTGCCGCGCCGAACGCGAGCCCGGCGAGCAGGCCCAGCAGCAGGTAGCGGCTGCGCCCTGGGCCGTTCGGGGCGCTGGGGGTGCGGGCGGTGTCCACCACCGTGATTCGGGCCGCGGGCGCCGCGCCGACCACGGTGGTCTCCAGCTCGTCGACCATGCGCCGCAGGTGCGCCACCACTTTGTCGGCGAGCAACCGGGCCCGGTCCGGGTCGGCGTCGGTGACGCCGATGTCGATCAGCGACGTGGCGGGCGGAAAGGTGGCGCTGATCTTGCCGCGCAGCTCGTCCGGCGACAGGGGCACGCCCGCGTCCCGGATGACCCGTTCCGCCAGCGTGGCGCTCACCGCCAGGTTCACATACGACAGCACCCGTTGTTGCGCGGCCAGTCCACCCTGGTAGGCGTCGTTCACCGAGGTGCCGGTGGCCATGCTCACGTAGACCCGGCTGGACGCGGTGTACAGCGTCGGGCGCGTCGAGGCGTATCCCGCCGCCAGCCCGACGCAGGCCGCGACGACTGCCAGCATCAGCAGCCACCTGCGCCGCGCGACGCGCGCATAGTCGATCAACCCCACTGCAACTGACCACCTTCCGAACTAAGTGAGTGATTGAGAACGTCCAGGACGACCCACGGAGTGCGGTGGGCGCCCCTCATAGGTCGTTGTGGCTGGGTTGCAAACCCTCCAGAATGACCCATGACGTGCATCCAACGCACTTCACGGGTCATTCTGGAGGGTTTGCAAACCAGCCACCCGAGTTCTCAAACACGCTCTAACAGACACGGTGCGCTCCGCCCGCACCCGTTGGTACTCCCCGACCGACAGATAGACGAGCCACACCAGCACCGACACCTGCAGCACTTTGCCGAGCACCTCGAACGAGCCGAGGATGCCGCGCTCGAACAGCACCGGCAGCTCCACCAGCGCCAGACCGAGGCAGATCAGCGCCAGGATGTAGCGCCCGCGCAGCGCCCACGTCGAGCAGAGCAGCAGCGCGAACGTGAAGGCCACACACAGCACGACCCCGGCGTGCCCGCCGAACAGCCAGCCCTCGTTGATGTTTCCCTCCGCGAGCGACACCTGTATCCGGGACATGTCCACCGACGCGCCGCGGACCTGCTCGGCCCACGCGGTGCCCGCGTGGTACTTCTCGCCGCCGAGCAGCTGGGTCGGCACCAGGCTGCGGACCGCGTGCCCGAAGAACTCGCCGCCGGACATCCAGTGCTGGCTCGAGCGATAGAAGTAGCTGTCGGTCGCGGCTTCGAGCAGGTCGAACCTGCGCAGCGCACTCAGGAACGGCTGCACCGGCCCGGGGTAGCCCGCGTTGAGCAGGGCCCCGGACGCGCGCGCCGACGGGGATTCCTTGAACGACTGCAACCTGCCGAACCCGCCGATCGCGGCGAGCGCGATGCCGAGCATCCCGGCCACTTTGGCCCGGGTCCAGCCGGTGACCGCGAACCGCACCGCGATGCCCAGCGCCGCGCCCATGATCGGCGTCTTCGACTCGACCAGCGCCGACCACCCCAGCTCGCCCACGACCAGGATCGCGAGGACGGCCGCGGTCGCGCCGGGTCGGGGCAGCCGCACGAAGATGATCATCCCCAAGGCCCCGATCGCGCCGAGCATCGTGAGGAAGTCGATGAACGGATGCGAGCTGGCGACGTCGCCCGCGCCGCCGATCGAGCCGGACAGGTACGAGCCCGCCCGCGCGAGCATTCCCAGGCCGTAGGAGATCCCCAGTGTCGGAAGCAGTCTCGGATCCGGCTTCGCGTACGGCGGCTCCGGGCGCCCGCGCCGCCACAGCGCGTATCCGACGACCAGGCCCGCATACACCCAGAGCCCGAACACCACCGGCGGCAGCACCTGCGAAATGGCGAACGGGTACCCGAGATCGGCCAGCCGCGGGTCGGCGATGCTGTCGCCGTACTGCGGCCGCGGCCTGCACCACAGCAGCACCACCGGCCGTGCCAGATACGACATCGCCCAGTACGACGCCTGCGCGATCAGCAGGACCCGGGCCACGCCCGGTATCAGTGTCGCGCCGACGACGATCACTGCCAGTGCGCCTGCCACCGCGACCAGCTCTGCCGTCACCGGCGCCATGCACACCTCCGCGTCCGACGCTGTGAACCTGTCCGACGCTGTGAACCTGTCCGACGCTGTGAACTTGTCCGGCGCTGTGAACTCCCGCGGTTACGCCAATGCACGCAGAATCTCCTCGGCGCGGTCGCGGTAGGTGTGGCGGCCCGCCGTGACGCGGCGGTGGCCCGCTTCGGCGATTTTCGCGGCGGCGTCCGGATGGTCGCGGACCCAGTCGACGGCGGCGCGCAGCTCTTCGCGGCCGGTGAACATCAGGGCTTGCGTGCCTTCGTCCAGCATCTCCTGGTGCTCGTCGGTGCGTTCGCCGACGAAAAGACCGCCAGCGGCGGGAATTTCGAACGAGCGGCAGGTGTGGGTGTCGCGGTTGTCGGAATTGAGCAGCACGAGATTGGCGGCCACGCCCGCCACGGCGGCGGAGAAGTGGTCGCCGTACACCGGGCCGCCCACGTCGGCGCCCGTGCCGCGCAGGCCGGGCGCCTTCCACCAGCCGGGTCCGCGCAGCAGCAAGTCGCCGCCGTAGGCGCGAGCCAGCTCCACCATGAGCGCACTGCGGTCGGGTCTGCGCGCGCCGACGAAGCCGACGAGCGCGGTCCGGGCCGCGCGCCGGGCGCACGGCCGGTGCCAGGCCGGGTCGTAGGCGCTCGGCACGAACAGCACCCGGCGCGCGCCGCGCGCGGAGAGCTCCGCGACATTGTGCCGCTTGGTCGTGACGACCAGGTCCCACTCCCGCTCCAGTGCGAGGTATTCCGCTGAGGTAGTAGTCGGATTCGCGACGTCGTCCGGGCTGTAGTGCACCCGCAGCCCACACGGTACGTCGAGCAGTCTGCGCTGGTTCAGGTACACGCCTTTGAAGGCGAACAGCACGTCTGGCCGAAAATCCTTGGCCACCTGATCGATTCGTGCGTGCAGGACGCGGTGCGTCCACGGCGCGCGCCGTCCCGTCGATTTTGCGTACCACCACGCCGGGGTCAGCCTGCCGGGCAGCGACGCCGCGGTCGTGTCGACGACGATCACCTCGTGGCCCGCCTGCCGGAAGGCGTCGGCCAGCGAGCGGGCATTGCTCCCGACCCAGTCGTCGCCCACGTACAGCATTCTCATCAGCTATCCCCTTTGCGCAGCACAGTATCCGCGACAACGGCCCGTTCCGCAGGGTTACCCGCGGGTTGGTGCGCCAGAGCCCACATTCGAGCCAGATACCACGCCGCTACCGCGAACTCGGCGATCACCATGCCCGTGACCATGGTCCACACCGAGCGCGTGACCACGGTGATGCCGAGGGCGACGCCGGAAACCGCGGTGCCGATGGCCGCGCCGACCAGTACGCCGCGGGTGTCCTGGCGCACCGACAGCACGGCGGTGGTGGCGAAGGAGCTCACCGCGCCGGCGGGCAGGAGCAGCGCCTCGGCGCGCAAAAGCCCAGTGGTGCCGGCGAACTCGCTGCCGAACACCAGGCGCACCAGATACGGCGCGGCAATCCACACTCCGGCGGAGGCGAGCGCCGCCGCAACGACGCACACCGTGAGGGCCGCCGCCGCCGAAGCCCAGAACCCTTGTTCCTGGTTCTTGCGGGCCAGCCGGGGCAGCAGCGCCAGCCCGATCGGGTCGAGCATGGACTGCAACGCCCGCACCACCCGGTCCCCCGCCGAGTACAGCCCCAGTGACGCGGCGCTGAGCACGCCCGAAAAGACCGCCGCCGCGCCTTGACCGAAGCCCGTGATCAGCAGCCGGGCCGCGAAGACCGGCGTGCCGCGGCGCAACAGCGCGAACACTCCGCGCGGCTTGCCGGGCAGTCCGAAACGCCACAGCGAGTCTCCCCAGGACAGTGCGATCGGCAGCAGCCCGGACCACACCAGACAGGCCAGCGCGACTGCGGCGCTGGGGTGGCGGGGCAACAGCACGACGAGCAGGCCGAGATAGGCCAGCCGGCCCAAGCCCTGGTAGATCAGTTCGATTCCGAAGCGCCCGTGCCCGATCAGCAGCCAGTCTTCGGCCAATGCCGCCACCGCGCCCGCGAACAGCCCGAACAGGATCATCGCCACGTGCCGGTCGACGTCGAGGATCCCGGCCGCGGTCAATGCGACGGCGAGAATGGTGACAATGCCCGCCCGCAGCACGAAGTAGTCTCCGCGCAGTTGCTGGATTTGCGGCTCGTGCACCCGCGCGGCAAGGAACGCCGTCAGCCCGAGGTCGGCGACCAGCGAGCCGATGAAGTACGCGGACATGCCGATGGCCAGCAGCCCCATGCCCTCGGTGCCGAGCAGGCGGGCGATCAGCGGCAGCGTCACGGCCGTCACCAGGTACTGGCCGTACTTTCCCACGCTCACATAGGCCACGTCGCGGATCACCGTCGCAATGCCGCGGCGGTCCTCGCGTCTCTGCGGAGCCGACTCCTGCGACTGCGGCCTGTGCGCCATCAGTGAAATCCTGACAGGAACTCCGCGACTTCGCGCGCGGTGCAGGCAATCTCGAAGCGGGACGCACGGATTCGGCCCGCCTCGGCGAGCCGAGTGCGCAGGTCCGGGTCGCCGATGAGGCGAGTCAAGGCCGTGGCCAGCTGATCTCGGTTGTCCGCGTCCACCAGCACGCCGTGGACTTCCGGGTCCAGGATCTCGGTGGGTCCGCCCGGCCGCGCGGCGATCACCGCACAGCCCGCCGCCATCGCCTCGACGACGACTTGGCCGAACGGCTCCGGCAGCGTCGAGCAGTGCACGGCGATGTCGGCGCGGAGCAGGTAGGGCCGGGGATCGTCGACGTGGCCGGTGAAGGTGACCGGCAGGTCGAATTCCGCGGCGAGCGCCAGGAGTTCGTCCCGGTAGGACTCCTCCCCGAAATGAGCGCCGCCGACCAGGTAGACCGCGGCGGGCCGCGTCGGCAGCGCTGCCAGCGCGCGCAGCAGCACGTGCTGGCCCTTCCATGGGGTAAGCCGGCCGACCATGGTGACCACGGTGTGCTCCGGCGCGCGCTGGGCCTGCCGCGGCTGGGCCTGCCGCGGCTGCGGTTCGATGCCGGGATAGGCGACCAGGGCCGGGATGCGCCAGGTCAGCAGCGTCGACAGCGTGGCGCGACTGTTGGCCAGATACCCCGAGGCCACCGCCCGCCCGAGCAGCCGGATGGCCGCGGCCAGCGGGCGGCCGAAATAGTCGGCGTCGATGCGGTCGTGAACATGCCAGATCAGCGGAATTCGCGCCCGCGGCGCCGCGACCGCGCCCATCAGCAGCGCCTTGGTGCTTTCCGCAATGAGCATGTCGGCGTTGCCGCGCGCGTGCGCGCCCAGTGCCCAGCCCAGGCGCGCCAGACCGACACAGCCCGCCGCGAGGCTGCGCAGCGACCGTCCCTCGATCGTCATGGCTCTGCTGTCGAAAGCGCCTGGCAGCACCGCGGTTTCGATCCCGCGCGCCCGCGCCGCCGCCACCATCGGGCCGCTCTCGGTGAACACCACGGCCGGAACGACCTCGGCATCGTCTGCCGGGAGGTCCCACAGCGCGCAGGCAAGGCGCACCGCGGCCAGCTCGGCGCCGGAGGGAGCGGCGGTGTGCGCTACGAACAGTGCCTTCACGGTGCGAGCTCCGCGTACAGTTCGGCGTGCCTGCGGGCCACCTCGGCCCAGCCGAATGTCTCGGCGTGCCTGCGGCACAGCATCGGCGCGGGCACCATGCCCGCCAGCGCGCCCGCCAGCCGGGCCGCGAGCGCGTCGGGATTGGCCGCCGGGATGATCAGCGAGGGGTCGAGCCCGCGCACGGTCTCGGGCAGGCCGCCGCAGTCCGTGACGACCGGGGCCCGGCCTGCCGCAAGCGATTCCAGCGCGATGAGCCCGAACCCCTCCAGCGCCATGCTCGGCACCACGGTCACCGCGGCCGACCGGTACTGTTCGGCGAGCGCGGCGTCGGAGAGTCTGCCCGTGAACGTCACCGACCGGCGCAGTCCGTTGAGTTCGGCCAGTCCGCGCAGCACCGAGTCCTGGCTTCCGGAGCCGACTATCACCAGCTGTGCGTCCGGGCGGGCGGCGAGCACACCGGGCCAGGCCTGCAAGAGAACGTCGATGCCCATTCGCTTCTCCAGCCGCCGGACACACAGCACCACCGGACGTTCGGCGGGCTCGCCGTCGCCGCCTGCCGCCCGGTGCTCGCCGAGCGCGTGGAAACTGTCGACCGAGACGCCGCCGGGAATGACCCGGATCACTCTGTCGTCGATGCGGTAGTCGTCGATCAGGCGCTTGCGAAAGAAGTCCGACAGCACGACGATTCGGTCCGCTCCCGCGTAGCGGAGCCGCTCGATGCGGTGTTTGGCGGCGACCGACAGCAAGCCGTCTCCGGTGAACGCGCTTTCGGCCGCCCACGGGCCGTGGAAGTGGACGACGAGTCCACCGCGGCCGGTGCGCTTGCCGGGCGCGGACCGGCCGTAGAGGCAGAAGTGCCGGTCCACAATGGCATCCGCGGGCGGCGGCTCCCGGCGCGAGGCCCGTACCCGGCGCAGCGTGGAGCCCCCCGCGGGGCCCCAGGACTGCCCGCCCGCGGGCGGATCGCCGAAGGCGCTCGCCGAAACCTCCAGATCGGGCCTGCGCCGGAGGGCGGCGTAGAGCTCTCCGAAGTATCTGCTGAGTCCGCCCGGGGCGGTCGCGAACCACTCCGCCCCCTGCATGGAAATGCGTCTTGTATTGCGCTGCTCCATCACGACTGGCATCGAGCCCTCTCGCTGTATCGTTACCCGGTGGACAACGTCGACGGCGCTTGGTCGTCCGGGGACCTTCGTATCATTCTGGAGAACGGTGAATACCCGCTGCTCAACCGCGGGGATATTGCCATGCTGACGGTCGCTGTGCAGCGACTTCGGGAACGCTGGCCGCAGGCGCGGATCGGCGTCCTGACCGAACGGCCCGCGCTGCTGCGCACGCGGGTGCCCGGTGCGGAACCGCTGGCGCCCGAGGGCAGTTGGCCGCCCCTGCCGGACTATGGACGCGTCCGTCGCACGGCCGAGGCCCTGCGCGACCGTGTCTGGGCCGCTCTGTTGGTGGCCGAGCTGCCGCGGGAGGTGCTGCGGGTGGCCCGTGCGGCGCTGCGCCGCGGGCCTTTCGGCGTTGCGGCGGAGCCGAAAGCGGTGGCGGCCGACATCACCGCGGACACCGGGTCCAACGACGCGGAGGCGAAAGACCGCTCGGAATACCGGCCGCCCGCGGCCCTGGCCGAGGCGGCGCTGGTGGTCGCGGTCGGCGGCGGGTTCCTGTGCGACGCGGACGCTCCCCAGGCGCACCGGGCGCTGAACCTGCTGGAAGCGGCAGTGGCACAGGGCATTCCCGCCGCGATGGTCGGTCAGGGCATCGGCCCGCTCACCGACCGGGGGCTGCGCAGGCGCGCCGCCGAGGTGTTGCCGCTGGTGGACTACATCGGGCTGCGGGAGGGCCGCAGCGGGCGCGGACTGCTCACCGATCTCGGGGTGGCGCCGGGCCGCATCCTGGTGACCGGCGACGACGCGGTCGAGTTCGCGTACCGGCACGCGCCCGCCCGGCTCGGCTCCGGGCTCGGACTGTGCCTGCGGATCGCGTCCTATTCCGCGATCGAACAGGACCAGCAGGACCGGATCGCGGCGACGGTGCGGGCGTTCGCGCAGCGGGCGGGCGCGCACTTGGTTCCGCTGATCGTGTCCGAACACGGCGGCGAGGACCGCCGGTCCACGCTGCCGGTGCTGGAAGGGTTTCCGCGGCGGCGCAGGCCGGTGCCGCGCTCCGGGTCGCCCGTGCGGCTGGCCCGGCAGGTCGCCGAGTGCAGGCTGCTCGTGACCAGCACCTATCACGTCGCCGTCTTCGCACTGTCCCAAGGGATTCCGGTCGTCGCACTGGCCACGTCGGCTTATTATGAGGACAAGTTCTACGGCTTGGCGGAGATGTTCGGCACCGGCGTGACCGTGGTCCCGATCGGCGCGACCGAGGAGCTGGCGGAAGCCGCCGAGGCGCTGTGGCAGCGGGCGCCGCTGCTGCGCAACCCCTTGCGGCAGCGGGCCGCCGAGCAGATAGCAACGGGCCGGGAGGGCTTCGAGCGGGTTTTCGGGCTCATCGAAGACGTCTCGTGGTGATCGTCGATTGCCGGTAACACCATCGGGACAGAGGGGGATGATATCGCTGTGAGGGGAACCACTCGAGTATCCGTCTGCATCCCGGCCTACAACGCCGCCCGCACTCTGTCGTCGACGCTGCGCTCGGTGTTGGAACAGCAGACCGAGCACGACTTCGAGGTCGTCGTGCTGGACAACGCCAGTACCGACGGCACCGGCGACATTGCCGCGGCCGCCGGAGACCCGCGCGTCCGGGTCGTCCGCAACGACGCCGTGCTGGCCATCGGCGACAACTGGAACAAGGCGGTCTCGCTGGCAACAGGCGAGTTGATCAAGGTGGTGTGCGCGGACGACACGCTGCTGCCGGGCTGCTTGGCCGAGCAGTCCAGGATCATGGACAACGCCGAGATCGCCATTACCGCGACGAGATTCGAGGTGATCGACGAAGACGACGCGGTGCTGGAGACCGGGCTCGGGCTGCCGGGGCTGCTCGGCAGGCGCGCGGCGCGCGAGCTCATCCGCACCATCGTCCGCGACGGTCCCGCCGAGTTCGGCCCGACCGCCGCGGCGATGTTCCGGCGCGCGCACTTCGACGCAGTGGGCGGCTTCCGGGGCGACCTGGTGTTCCCGATGGACGTCGACCTCTTCGCCCGCGTCGGCGTTTTCGGCCAGTTCCACGGCAGCCCGATGGTGGGCGCGGCGTGGCGCAACTCGCGCTTCAACCTGTGCAGCCGAACCTCCACCCGGAGCAAGCTCACCGACATGCTGCGCTTCCACCACCGCCTGGCCCGCAGCCACCGCGCCTATCTCACTCGCACCGACGTCGCGGCGGCCGACCTCCGGCTGGCCGCCGCCGCCCTCAACCGCCTGCGCATCCGCGCGCTCCGCCTGGAACCCCGCCCCGCCAAGCCCGCGAGCTCACCGAACACCTCCGACCTCACCACCGCGTAACCGCACACTCCCCACACCCGTATCGCGCATCCACACCCGCAGCTGCGGGTGTGGATGCGCGATACGGGTGT
>JABFVX010000449.1 GCA_013362555.1 Mycobacteriaceae bacterium | reverse complement strand
GCAGCCCCCACAGCCCGCTGATCTTGCCCCCGGGCGGCGGCGCGCTCGACGAGTAGTTCAGGTAGGTCGTCGTGGCCCGGAGCGTGCCGAACGCGTTCACCTGGCCTGTTCCGTCATAGCCGCCGGCCACCAGCCACGGCTGGAACAACAGCATCAGCGTTGCCAGCCCGCCGACGACGATGCACACACCCGCGCCGCGGCCGGCCAGCGCCGACGCCGCCGCACCGACGCTGCGCCGGGCCCGGCGCAGAAGCAGATCCGAACTGCTGTCAGGGATTTCGGCCGGGGTCCACGGAGTCGGCTGCATTCGGTCCACGGTAGGCACGCCGACTCGCACATCGAACGGTTCCGCTCACCGCGATCCGAGCTCAGTGCCTCCCACACCCGAAGCGGGCGGTTACACCCCCAGCTGCGGGTGTAAACGCCCGCTTCGGGTGTGGGGATGGTCGGTGATCGCTATGGGGCGGAGTCGATACGGTCGACGATGCGGCGGCTGAATCGCCCCAGGGCTGCCAACTCCTCGGGCTCGAGCGCGTCGACGACCAGGTGGCGCACCAGCGCGACGTGCCGGGGCGCGGCCGCCTCGATCGCGTCCCGTCCGTGCGGAGTGACCACCACGAACGCACCACGGCCGTCTTCGGCGCAGTTCTCCCGCGCCACCAGGTCGCGCGCGGTCATCCTGCGGATCTGGTGCGACAGCCTGCTCTGTTCCCACTCGACCTCCTTGGCCAGATCCTGGAACCGCAGCCGCCCGTCCGGCACGTCGGTCAGAGCGACGAGGATCTCGTAGTCGGCGCCGGACAGCTTCGAATGGCCCTGCAGGTCGGCGCTCAGCCGGGCGGCGAGCTTCTGGTGGAGCCGAATGAAGTCGCGCCAGGACCGCTGCTCCTGCGCACTCAGCCACGGGACGTTGTCATTCATCGCTGCCCAGGCTAGCACTAGTTGACACGTCATCTATATTGGATGTCAGATAGATGATTCGTCATCAAAATATGGACCTGCGAACCGAACCGAGGTGCGTGCACCATGCCCGCTATCACCGTCGACAATCTCCTCGTCCTGCCCCGCGTGCCGGAACTCGACCCCGCCGCGACGCGGTCGCGCCCGGTGCACCGGCTGATCACCGCGCCGCTCGGTCTCGAAGGCGAGGGGTTCCAGGTCCGCCGCGGATTCGCCGGCGTCCCGATGTCGGAATTGGACCCGTTCATCCACTTCGACCAGATCGGCGAGGCGGACCTGGCTCCGGGCGAGCCGAAAGGCACGCCGTGGCATCCGCACCGCGGCTTCGAAACCGTCACCTACGTGCTCGACGGCGCCCTCGAACACCGCGACTCCAACGGCGGCGGCGGGCTGATCACCGACAGCGACACCCAGTGGATGACCGCGGGATCCGGAATCCTGCACATCGAAACGCCGCCGGAGAGTTTCGTCATGAGCGGCGGCGTGATCCACGCCACCCAGCTCTGGGTAAACCTGCCGCGGACCCTGAAGTTCGCCGCACCCCGGTACCAGGACATTCGAGGCAAGCAGGCAGCACTGCTCACCACCGCGGACGGCGGCGCGCTCATCCGCGTCATCGCCGGAGACGTCGCGGGCCACGCCGGGCCGGGCGTGACCCACACCCCGATCACGGTGGCCCACCTCAGCGTCGAGCCGGGCGCCCAGGTCGAGCTGCCCTGGAATCCGGAGTACAACGCGCTCGTCTACGTGCTGGCGGGCACGGGCACCGTCGGCGCCGAGAAACGCCCCATCCGGCTCGGCCAACTCGCGGTGCTGGGCGAGGGCGACGCGCTGCGCATGAGCGCAGACGCACGCCAGGACACCTCCACTCCCAGGCTGGAGCTGTTCGTCATGGGTGGTCGACCGATTCGCGAACCCGTCGCGCACTACGGCCCGTTCGTGATGAACACCCGCGCGGAGCTGCTCCAAGCCTTCGAGGACTACCAGGCCGGGCGCCTGGGCGTCATCCCGGCCGACCAGGCGTGACATGATCCTCCAGAATGACCCGTGACGTGCGCTGAGCGCACGTCACGGGTCATTCTGGAGGGGTTTGAGCGCCTACCGGGTGGCGATCACGGCTGAGCCGTGGCCGAAAAGGCCCTGGTTCACCGCGATGCCCGCTCGGGCGTTCGCGACTTGGCGGCCGTCCGCCTGGCCGCGCAATTGCCAGGTGAGCTCGCAGATTTGGGCGATCGCCTGAGCCGGGATGGCCTCGCCGAAGCACGCCAGCCCGCCGCTGGGGTTCACGGGCACCCGTCCGCCCAGGGTGGTGGCGCCGCTGCGCAGCAGCTCTTCGGCGCCGCCCGGCTCGCAGAGCCCGATGTCCTCGTACCAGTCCAACTCCAGCGCGGTGGACAGGTCGTACACCTCCGCGAACGAGAGGTCCGTCGGCGCGACGCCCGCCTCCTCGTACGCCGCGTGCGCGATCGCAGAGCGGAACGCGCGCGGCGGCGGTTCGACGGCCACGGCCGAGTCCGTCGCGAAATCCGGGAGGTCGAGAACGGTCTTCGGGAAGGTCGGTGTGACCGTGGACAGCGCTCTGATGCGGACCGGATCGGCAACGCCGCGGCGGCGGGCATAATCCATCGACGTCAGGACGACCGCGGCGCCGCCGTCACTGGTGGCGCAGATGTCGAGCAGCCGAAGCGGATCGGAGACGACTGCGGATGCGGCCACCTCGGCTGCGGTCACCTCTTTGCGGTAGCGGGCGTAAGGATTGTTGCGGCCGTGCCGGGAGTTCTTGACCTTGACGGCGGCGAAGTCCTCGAGGGTGGCCCCGTTCAGAGCCATGCGGCGGCGGGCGTAGAGGGCGAAATAGATGGGGTTGGTGGCGCCGATAAGCCGGAAGCGCAGCCAGTCCGGGTCGTCGCGGCGTTCGCCGCCGACCGGCTGGAAGAAGCCTTTGGGGGTGGTGTCGGCGCCGACCACCAGCGCGACGTCGGTCAGGCCGGCGAGAATCTGGGCGCGGGCGTTGGCGATGGCCTGGGCTCCGGAGGCGCAGGCCGCGTAGCTGCTCGAAATCCGCGCACCCGACCAGCCCAGCGCCTGCGCGAACGTCGCGCCCGACACGAAGCCGGGGTAGCCGTTGCGGATGGTGTCGGCGCCCGCGATATAGCCGACGTCGCGGTGGTCCACGCCTGCGTCGGCCAACGCCGCACGAGCGGCAACCAGGCCGTACTCGACGAAATTGCGCCCCCACTTTCCCCACTGGTGCATGCCCGCACCGAGGACGGCAATGTCGCGGTCATTGGCGTCAGGCATCGACCGGCCTCCACATCCACACCGTGTGCTCGGCGTCCTCGTCCTCGTACAGCACTCCCACGGCCAGCTCGACCGGCATGCCCACGGCCAGGTCCTCCACCGTGAATCCGGGTACGACCTGCCCGAGGACCACCATCCGCTCGGCCTCGAGCTCCACCGCCGCAACCACGTACGGCTCGAACGGGTCCGGAGACACATAGGGCGGGGGCGGCTTGTACCTGGCATCGGCGTACGACCAGATCCGCCCGCGCGTGGAGAACAGGTACTCGGCCAGCTCGGAACCGTCCTTCCGGCTCGCACACTGCGGGTTGCGGCAAGCGAGCGTGTTCCGGGGGAAGTAGGGCGTAGCGCAGGCCGTGCAGCGCGTGCCCATCAGGCGCGGCGCGCCGTCGTCCGCCGTGAACCAGTCGGCCACCTCGGGGCGTTGTTGTTTCCGCACGCCCTCGACGTTATAGGAACATGTTCTACTTGGCGATCGAACCCCCTACGGAAATGACGGTATGCGTCGAGCACCCCAAGGATTCACTGGGCGGACATCGGCGCGGCTTCCCCCGCACGCAGGAAGCGGCCGGTGCGGCGGACCCCGAGGATGGGGGTGGGAACGCCGCGGTCGACCACGCGGGCGCCTGCGATGAAGACGGCCGTCACGACGTCGTCGTTGCGGTTCACCATGCGGGACAGGCCGCCGAACGCGGCGACCGGGTTCTCGGCGTAGGCGTCGAGGCGGTCGTCGAGGCAGTCCGGGTCGAGCACGACGAGATCGGCGCGGTCGCCGGGGCGCAGGCGGCCCGCATCCAGCCCGTACCAGTCGGCGAGTTCGCCGGTGACGCGGTGCACGGCACGCTCCATCGACATCACCGGGCGGCCCGCGCGCTCGGCGTCGCGCATGCGCCGCAGGAAGCGCAGGCCGAAGTTGTAGAAGGCCATGTTTCGCAGGTGCGCCCCGGCATCGGAAAACCCCAGCTGCACACCGGGATCTGCGGCCAACTGGTCGAGCACCCGCGGCCGGTGGTTGGAGATGGTGGTGCGCCAGCGGACCTTGTCGCCGTGCTCGACCAGCAGATCGAGGAACGCGTCGACCGGATGCAGGCCGCCGCGGTCCAGCCCGACCTGGCCGAACGACTTGCCGACAACGGATTCGTCCGGGCAGGAGACGATTTCGGCGTCGAAGAAGTCACGGTGCCAGACCCGGGGACCGAACTTCTTGTCGTAGTCTTTGCGGAACCGGCGGCGGTACGACTCGTCCTGGAACAGATCGGCGCGCCGGTCCAGCTGATCGGCCAGGTGCAGCGCCGCCGCACCGGAGCCGAACTCCTCGAAGACCGGCAGGTCGATGCCGTCGGAGTACACCTCGAACGGCACCGGCAAATGCTGCCACCGGAAGTCCCCGCCCCAACGGTTCAGCAGGCGTGCAATGAGCGGGAATAGGGTCGATACCGCCGGAATGGCCTTGATGTCGGCAGCGGAGAGCAGGCTCACCTTCAGCCGCGGGCGGCCGATGCCGAGACTGCTCGCGGCCATGGCGATCAGGCTCTGCGGCTTCGCGACGTCAGGGCCGCCCTGCAGGACGCGGCCGCGCCTGCGCAGGATCGCGTTGAGCCGCCTGCGCTCCCGGCTGCCCGCGTAGGTCGAGGGCAGGGTGCGCGACCGGCACACCTTCCCGTCCAGTTTGTCGAACATCAGCTGCTGGGACGACATTCCGACGAAGCCCGCGTCCAGCGCCTCGGTGAGGGCGGCCGCCATCGCGTCGAGTTCGTCCGCGGCGGGCCGCACGTCGGGCCGGGTGGCCCGGTCCAGACCCATCCGCGCCGCACGGATGTCCGAATGACCCAGGAATGCAGCGATATTCGGGCCGAGCGGCAGTTCCTCCAACGCCGCGGTGTATTCGCGGGCGGTGCGCCAGCTCTTGGTTCGCGTGACAGCGTCGAGCACGTACCCGCGCGGGATGGCCTCGACCCGCCCGAACAGGTCGCCCGCCGTCTCGGCGTCGACATGCACGGTCGACAGCGAACACGACCCCAGCAGCACCGTCGTCACGCCGTGGCGGACCGACTCGGACAGCCCCGGCTCCTCCAGGACTTCGACGTCGTAGTGCGTGTGAATGTCGAGAATTCCCGGTATCACCCATTTTCCGGCGGCGTCCACCACCTCCGGACAGCCCCCGGCGTCCAGCGGCTCGGCCGACACGGCGGCCACGCGGCCCTCGCGCACCCCGATGTCGACGACGGCCGACGGCGCGCCGGTCCCGTCGAACCAGCGGCCGCTGCGGATCACGGTGTCAAAGGGCAGGGTTGGGTTCACGGACAGGTCGCTGTCCAGAGTGACCCGTGACGTGCGCCGAACGCACTCCGTGGGTCGTTCTGGACGAGTTGGGTTCGCAATCGGATTCTCGGTCATGGTGGCGCCTCGATTCAGAGCGCGATCCGGGCGCGGATCGCTTTGCCGGTGGCGTTGCGCGGCAGCGGGACAGTGGTGATGCGCCAGGCGGTGGGCACCTTGAAATAGGCGAGCCTGTGCGCGGCGAAGTCGGCCAGCTCGGCCTCGTCGACGTCGCCGGGGTCGGCGACGACCACGACAGCGGCCGGGGTCTGGCCCAGGTCCGGGTCCGCGACGCCGATGACGGCGCTCTCCAGCACGGCGGGGTGCTCGTCGAGCACCTGCTCGATCTCGACCGGGTAGATGTTCTCGCCGCCGCGCAGAATGAGGTCGCTGCGCCGCCCGGTGAGCCGCAGTCTGCCGTTGTCGCGGACGCCGATGTCGCCGGTGCGCAGCCAGCGCCGCGGGTCGATGGCGGCGGCGGTGGCCCGCTCGTCGCGCCAGTATCCGAGCATCACATACGCACTGCGCACACAGATTTCGCCTTCCCGCCCGTCCGGCAGCGGATTGCCTGCGGCGTCGCGGATTTCCACCTCCACACCGATCACCGGCCTGCCGACGGTGCCGGGAAAGGCCGCCAGTTCCGGCGGCGTCGCAACCGAGACGGCCGTGCAGCATTCGGTGAGTCCGTAGCTGTCCACGAGCGCCTGGCCCGCGAACGGCAACTCAGCCCGCAGGCGCTCTTGCAGCGCGGGCGACGACGGCGCCGACGCCAGCGCGAACCCGGTGAGCGAAGACAGGTCGTAGCCCGAAAGATCCACGTCGAGAAGCCGTTTGGCCATGGTCGGCACCGCGCCCCAATGTGTCGCCCGCTCCCGCTGGATGAGTCCGAGCACCTGTGCGGGGTCGAACGAGCCCTGGTGCATGACCACCGCGCCGCCGGTCGCCAGCCGCGGCACCACCAGGTTGTGCAGGCTCGCGATGTGGAACAGCGGCGACGTCAGTAGATAGCGGCGGTCGCTGGGACCGGAGTCGACGCAGCCCGCGAAAGCCGCCGCCAGCGCGTCGCTGAACCGGTGGTAGTCGACGACGGCCAACAGATTGCGGTGCGAGTGCAGCGCGCCCTTCGGTCTGCCGCTGGTGCCGCTGGTGTAGAGGACCACCGCCGGATCGTCCTCGGCGATGTCGGGAACTTCGGGTTCCGCGCAGGCGAACTCGGCGATCAGCGCCGGGACGTCGGACTCCATGGTGAGGACGGGGATATCGAGGCCCAGCTGGGCGACCCGGGCCGCCCTGGGCTCGTCGACCAGCAGCACGGCGGGCTCGGTGTGTTCGAGCCCGTAGCCGATTTCCGGTGCGGCCCACCACGCGTTGTATCCCACCGCGATGGCGCCGAGACACTGGGCGGCCCAGAACCCGATAAC
>JABFVX010000244.1 GCA_013362555.1 Mycobacteriaceae bacterium | reverse complement strand
CCGGGGGCGGGCGCCTGGCGCACGCCACGGGTCATTCCGGACAAGGGGGTTTTGCGGTCCGGCCTGCGGACATAAGATCGGGCGGGATCGTCGAGGGAGGACCAGGTGCGGGATCGGCGGGGACGCAGTCTGTCGGTGGGCGGCGCCGAGGTCTATCTCGAGGAGGGCGGGTCCGGTGACGTGTGCGCGGTCTTCGAGGCGGGCGCCGGAGCGGGACGGACGCTGTGGGATCCGGTGACGGCCCAGCTCGACGGCAGTGTGCACACGGTCGCGTACGACCGGGTCGGGCGTGGGCGCAGCAAGCGCGCTGGCTCACCGCAGGGCATCGACGAGATGGCGGCGACGCTCGTCGCGCTGATCGAGGCGATCAGGCCGAATCGGCTGATACTGGTGGCGCACAGCATGGGCGGGCTGGTCGTGCGGCGCGCGGTCGACGGCCTCGCGACTCCGCTCGCCGGGCTTGTGCTGGTCGATCCGACTCCGGAACTGGCGCCGTTCTATGACGACTGGTCCCCGACAGTGCGCAAGACCGACCGCGCGCTCGCGGTGCAGCAGTGGCTCGCGCGCAGCCGGCCGGTCATGCGGAAGCTGACCGGTTCCTACGGCAGGCTGTTCGCCGCCGATACGTACGCCGCGATGTTGGCGGAGGACTTCAGTCCCGCGGGGATCGCACAGACCCGCAACGAGCTTCGGGCCGTCGCCGCCGCCATCGCCGAGTTCCGCAGTCGCCCGCCGCAACTGCCGGACTGTCCGGTCACCGTGCTGTCCGCGACCAGGGCGGCCAGGCTGCACGCACGCAACCACGACGCCGTCCGCGAGTACCAGCGGCGGTACGCGGAGCAGGTCAACGGGCAGTTCGAGGACGCCGACTCCGAACACATCGTGCCTGCCGAGCGCCCCGAACAAGTCGCGGCGGCGATCCTCCGCCTAGCCCGCCTCTGAGAGGTCGGGTGGCTGGTGACAGACCTCCAGAACGACCCGTGAAGTGCGTTGGATGCACGTCGTGGGTCATCCTGGAGGTTTCTCGGCGGCGACATGGGGGCGATTTGCGCACGGGGGCGGGAGGCGGTCGATAGCCTGGTCCGATCGACTACGAGCCGGAGGTGGAACGTGAGACGATCGACAATTGCGGTATTCGGTCTGGTGGCAGCGGTTTTGGCGATCATGTGCGGTGGGACCGCACAGGCCGCGGCGCCGGTGTACTTCAACTATCGGGGATTGAACTGCGCCGTCAGTGCCGCCGGCGCGCTGGGATGCGACCTGCCGAGCGGGATGACGGTCATGCAGCGGCCGGACTTCCTGCCGTCGGGCAGTGCGGAGGGCTTCCAGCTTCCGATGCCAGGTCGCCAGGTCGTGCAGGACATGCCGGGCGGACCGATGCACCCAGCCTCGCTGCCGGGAACCCCTTTCACCCTCCCGGGCGGCAACCCGCCCCCGGTGCTGGGGCCGAACGGCTGTCCGGGCCGGGGGTGCACCCCCAATCCCCCCATCCGGGGCACCCAGATAGTCTGCGGTGACGGGCATTACATGGCTGCGGGATGCAGAACCCCGGGCGGGCACGGGTTTTCGCTGACTCAGCCCGGCCAGGTCTCCGTGTACTAGCCAGATAGTTTTTCCAGAACGACCCGTGAAGTGCATTGAACGCACTTCACGGGTCGTTCTGGATTGCGGGCTTCCCCCTGCAATGGGAGGGGAACTTCCCCGATCTGGGAACATTGCGTTTCGCTAAGGAACGAAACATAATACCCCGGTGAGGGAGAGCGTGAAATCGCCGGCGGCGCGAGGTTTCTCGGATTCGCCGCCGCCATATCCGTACGGTTGGTTCGCCGTGGCGTTCTCCAGCGAACTGTCCAACGGAAAGATGCTTACTGCGCGGTTTATTGACCGCGACATTGTGGTGCTGCGGACCGCGTCCGGCGCGATTTCCGCGATCGAGGCGTACTGCCCGCATCTCGGGGCCCATCTCGGCCACGGCGGAAGCGTGGTGGGCGAAGAGATCCGCTGCCCGTTCCACGGCTTTCAATTCGCGACGTCCGGGCGCTGCACATTCTCGCCGTACGGCACGCCGCCGCCCGCGGCGCGACTCGGCGTGCTGGAGGCGCGGGAGATCTGCGGCGTCGTCATGGTATGGCACGGCCCGAGCGGCGAAACTCCCTGGGAAATAGAGGCTCCCGACGCCGGTCCGGAGTGGCGACCGCTCCGGACGAAGAAGTTGACGCTACACAGCCACCCGCAGGAGGTGACCGAGAACAGCGTCGACTTCGGGCATTTGAGCGAGCTGCACGGGTTCCGCAATGTACGGGTCGTGCGCGACCTCGCGGCGGACGGGCCTCGCCTGCGCACCTCATACGCCTTCACCAGGACCATGCCGCTGATCGGCGGGATCGACACCGAAATCGACATCCGGGTGGACGGGCTCGGATTCTCGCTCGTGGAGATGACGATCCCCGGCGGATGGGCGATCCGACAATTGGTGCTCACGACGCCGGTCGGCGAGCGCGGAGTCGTGGCGCACATCGCGACGTCGCTGCGGACCCGCGCGAAAGGTCTGGTCGGCCGCGCGGTCTGGCGGCCGGTGGAGACGCTGATCGAGCGGGCCATTCTCTACGCGGTCGTCCTCGAGCTGCGGCGCGACCAGCCGATCTGGGACAACAAGAAGTATCTGAGCCGCCCGGCGCTGGCGGCGGGCGACGGACCGATCGGGCGATACCGGCGGTGGGCACGGCAGTTCTACTCCGAGGAGATGTCATGACGGCAGGGCGACGCTGGGGCGTTTCCGCGATCACCGCGACGGCGATGGCATTGGTCGGGTATTGGCGTTGGCACCGCCGCGCCATCCCCACTCCCCCGGGAACCGTTGCCGCGCCGATAGCGTGGGCCGGCGCCGACAATATTCCGATCGTGGGCATCGTGACGCGGCTGAAGTCGGTCATCACCGACCCGGTCGGTCTGGTGGTACGCAATCGCGCCGTCTACGGCGACGTGTTCACGCTGCGGGTTCCGACCATCTATGACTTCACCTTCCTGCTGGACGGCGAGCACTACCAGCGGGTGCTGAGCCTGCCCACCGACCATGCGGGCGTCGGGCAGGTGCTGCATCGGGTGCCGACGGTCGGATACTGGTTCCCGCGCGCGGGATCCGGGCCGGAGTCCTTGCAGGAGCTCATTCTGGGCGGGCGGCGGCTCATGGCGGAGATGCTGCCGGGAGCTCGCGTGGCCGCCATCGCCTCCGAGGTGCCCGATATCGTCAAACGACACCTGAGCGACGACGCCGGAATCGTCGACCTGACCGAGGCCATTCATCCGATCGTGTACGAGGTGACCGGCCGATATTTTCTCGGCGACCGCCTCTGGAATGCCATGGGCGACCGGCTCACCGAGTACTACCGGCACATCGGCGACGGCATCGACATTGTCCGGACCACGCTGTCGATCACGCCGTACCACTATCTGATGCCGGAGTATCGCTCCACGCGGAAGCTGTATCGCATGCTGCGAGAAGAACTTCCGGCGTTCTCCAGTGCTGATTCACCGCTCGTGCAAGCGATCGACGAGGCCCGACAGGCGGGCGCGCCGCTGCCTGCGGCCGACAAGCGGTGGATGTTCATGTACGTCCTGTGGAACGCCATGACCTACCCGGGCTGCTACACCTACTGGACACTGGTCGACGTGCTCACCCAGCCCGGCCTGCTCGACCGACTCCGGGCGATGGACAGCCGCGCCGACCGCCAGGCGCTGCTGAGCAGGTGCCTGATGGAATCGGTTCGGCTGCACCCGGTCTCGTCGCTCATTCGGTACTTGGACAAACCGTACGAGTTCGAGCACGAGGGCAAGACCGTGCACATTCCCGCGGGCCAGGCGATCGGCGTCTTCCCCGGCACACTCAACCGCGACCCGAGCCGAATCCCCGGCGACGCCGACGCATACGACCCGGACCGGTACCTGGCCACTCCCGCGCCCAAGCCGGCGACGTTCGGGCGCGGACCGTTCGGATGCGTCGCCCAGCGTTTCAGCGAGACTGTGACAGCCGCGGTGGTCGACGAGATCGTCTCCCGATTCGACATCGAACTGCTGGAGGACATTCCGGTGCGGCGCGAGCGCGTGCACCAGACCTACCCGGGCAGCCCGCTCACGGCGCGATTTGCTCCGCTCGGCGCCGCAGCGCGTCGTTGAGGGTGAGATAGCGCTTTTCGAGCGTGGAGACCAGCCGGCCCGCGGGCGGAACCAGCAGGCCGGTGAGCCGCTCGTAGTGGCGCACCGCGGTGCCGCCGCCGTCGGCGGTCAGCTCGAATCCGTGCACGCCGTCCATCAGGCGTGGAATGCCCAGGCCGCCGCCCCACTCCAGCTTTCGCGCCGGATCCGCCACCCGCACGGTGACCGCGAAGTTGCGCGGGGTGGATCGCTCGAAGAGCTTCGTGCGCAACGACAGGGCGGCGCCCGGCTCGGCGACCCCGGTCACGGCAACGAAGAACGGATTCCACTGCCCGTAGGTCCCGAAGTCCGTCAGCACCGCCCACACTCGCTGCGGCGGCGCCGCAATCCTGACCTCGGTCCGAATCTCCCTCGCCAGCACGTCAACCTCCACGAACCCGCTCGTACATAGATATGTCGAGTGACACTACCCTTCGAAACCCCGGAATGACCCGCGAAGTGCGTTTGGGATGCAGGTCGTGAGTCGTTGCGGGGGTTTAGGGTCGGGTCGTGCAGAGCGACGGGCGGCGCGGGGCGAATGGGGCGATCGGCAGGCGGAGCGTGTTGGCTGCGGGGCTGGCCGCGGTGGGCGTCGCCGCCGCCGGGGCGGACGGCGGCAAGCCCGGTGGCGACAGGCATTTCGACGTGTTGTTCGTCGGCGCCCACCCGGACGACGAACATGTCAATCTGGCGACGTTCGGGCAGTGGCGGGAGCGGTTCGGGTGGACCGCCGCAGTGGTGACCGTGACCCGCGGCGAGGGCGGCGGCAACGCGGCCGGTCCGGAAGAGGGCGCCGCGCTGGGGCGCATTCGGGAGGTCGAAGAGCGGGCGGCCACGCGTGTCGCGGGCGTCCGGAAGGTCTTCTACCTCGACAAGCCCGACTTCTGGTACACGCTGTCCGCGCCGCTCACCGCCCGGGCCTGGAATGCCCGCGACACGCTGGAGCGCCTGGTGCGGCTGGTGCGCGCGACAACGCCCGACACCGTGGTCGTGATGGACCCGCGGCCGTTCAACCAGCACGGCGGACACCAGCTGTCGGCGCGGCTCGGGATCGAGGCGTTCGCACTGGCCGCCGCGCCCGACGCATTTCCCGAACAGCGCCTGCGTCCCTGGCGGGCGCGACGGCTGCTGGCCCAGAACTACGGCTTCGCCGCGCTGCTCGGCCCCGCTGCGGCGCGCTCGCCCCGCACCGATCCGCACACCGGGCTCCCGGTGCTCGGCGTGTGGTCGGGAACGCCTTCGCGGCACGGCGTTTCGTGGGCGCAGCTGGCACGCGACGCGGCCAGGAAGTACCGCACGCAAGGGTTCGCGGCGCTGCCGGAACGGGTCCCGACCGACCCCGGCCTGCTGGGGTCGGACTGGTTCACCATCCTCGCCGACGACGGGCGGCTCCTGCGGGCGCCGGTCCGGCCGCAGTCGAACCTGAAGCCGCTGTATGCCGAGTTCCGACGCTGGACCGACCGGGTCGGGCTGCCCTGGCTGGCCAATGACGCCCAGCCGGACTACCCGCCGCCGCCGACAACCGTCGTCCCGGCGGTTCTGACCGCGCCAGTGGTGAACGGGGTCGAGGGCGACGGCGAGTACCCGGGACCGGAACTGCCGCTGACGTGGTGGCAGGGGACGGCCGCGCCGGGCTTCGCCGCGCACGCCAAGGTGTGCAGGCACGACACCGACCTGTACGTGCTGGTCCGGGTGCGCGACGAGCGGCGCGGCGCGGCGCTCGCCCGCGACGACGTCAAGCGGCACTGGCGCACGGACGCGGTCGAGATCGCGCTCGACCCGAGTGGGCGCTCCGACGACACCTCCACCACCTTCAAGCTCGGAATCGTGCCGTTCACCGCGAGCGCGGGCGGGCCCATGGCCGAGCGGGACGCCGACGCCCGGCAGGGACCGGCCGCGGTCACCGCTGCGGGCGTGGCCGTCGCCGCCGTCGTTACCGAGCCGTACCAGGGCTACACGGCGGAGGCCCGGATCCCGCTGAATCAGCTTCCGGCCGCGGTGAATCCGGCCGAGTTCGCGATGAACATCCTGGTGTACGACTCGAACACCCAGGACAAGACCGGGCAGGCCCGCTACGCGTGGTCGCCGTTCGGCAGCGCCCAGGCCGACCCTTACGTCTGGGGCCGCGCCACTCTCGCCGACTACTGACTTCTCCCCTTCCACAACGACCCCTGACGTGCGTTGGGCGCAATTCGTGGGTCGTTCTGGAAGGTGATTTGGGATTGCTGCTTGCGTACGGTGTGCGGTATATGTACAGTGTTCGTTATCGAGAACAGCGTACGGCCCGCCGGACGCCACAGAGATGGGAAACCCGCCATGACCACGTTCAACACCCCCGCCGCCATCGCCGCCGAGCTGCGCATCGCCATCGGAACAGTCCGGATCGTCGCCGGCGACCGCACCGACACGGTCGTCGACGTGCGGCCGTCCGACCCGGCCAAGAGCGCCGACGTCAAAGCCGCCGCGGCCGTCTCGGTCAGCTACTCCGACGTGCTGACGGTGGCGAGCCCGAAGAGCCGGGGCATCCGGACGCCCGGCTCGGTGCAGGTGGAGATCGCGCTGCCGCGCGGTTCCCGGATCAACGGCGAGCTGGCCCTGGGCCGGTTCGGGACCGAAGGCGCGCTCAACGACGTGGCGGTGCACGTCTCGGACGGCACACTCACCGTGGACCACGCCACCGCGGCGCGACTCGATGCCGGGCGCGGCGACATCGCGCTGCGCCACGCAGCAGGCTCGGCCACACTGACCACCGGCACCGGCAACATCGAGCTGGGCGTCGGCGACGGCGTCACAGTCACCGCGCACACCGGCA
>JABFVX010000028.1 GCA_013362555.1 Mycobacteriaceae bacterium | reverse complement strand
GGCGGCGACCTGCGCGTGCTCGGCTGCCCGGACGGCATCCTCGGCCGCGGCTTCCGCGCGAGTCTTCGCCTCCTCGGCGTCGCGGCGGGCCGTGTCGGCCGTCGCCGCCCGAACGTCGGCGTCCGCGATGCGCCACGCGGCGTCGGCCTGCACCGCCCGCACCTGCTCCTCGGCGACGGACGGATCGCCGAGCGCGGACAACTCGCCGACCGCGCCGGCCAGCGTCGCACCGAGTTGTTCGGCGAGCGCCCGGAACTGGCCGAGCAGCTCATCGGCGCGCAGCCGAGCCGCGGGCACCGCCGCCGCTGCCGTCACTGTGACGGAATCGGGTTGCTGTGCCGCCTGCTGCTCGAGCCGCTGCCGCTCACGCCACGCCCGCCACCGCACGTGCGTCGGCAACTCGCAGTATTCCGACGGTCTGCCCGGCCCAGTACGCACCGCCACCGGCCGTTCACACCCGGGAAAGTTGCACAGCCCTGCGTCCATGCCCATATCGTAGCGTCGCAAACGTTATGTGACGCAACTAAACCTGGTGTGTGTCACTTCCGATAAGTGAACATTATCGGAAGTGACACCATGCTCGAGTTGGCGACGTCCGGTGGTGATCTCGGTGTAGTTTGCGCGGCTATGGTGCGTGAGGTCGACCAGGGCGAGCTGATCGACGCGTGGACGCTCGTGAGGAACGAGCCGGAGTTGATCGGCGGCAAGCGGGGGCCTACGCGGTTGGGGTTCGCGATCTTGCTGCGGTTCCATGCGCGCCGGCGCGGCCTACCCGCCGCCGAGCTGGACGTACTCCGCACGCAGCGCGCCATGCTGCTTCGTGGTGACGAACCCGCTGAACACCATGAGAGGAACCACCGGCTCACGATCCGCGCCGGACCGCACGATATACGGCCGGCCCGCGTACGGGTTCGGCACGCCGCGGACGGGCGTGCGGTACTCCCACCGGCCTCCGCGGATCCGCCGGACGACCTCGCCGAAGTACCACACTGCACCGTCGACGAACGCCGGGTCCTGCGGCAGGTAGAGCTCCGCGGCGCTCGGCACGTGCCGAGCGAGCAGTGCCTCCAGGTCGTCGAGCGACTCCGGGCCGAAGCTCCAGTCCGTCTCGGGTCCGTAGGTCGCCACCCAGGCGGGGAACGCCGCCTCGCGCTCGACCGTCCAGCCGACGATGTGCACCGCGTCGGCATCGTCCATCTCGAACGGGTCGACGCCGGAGGTGTGCTGCTTCTTCGGCATCCAGCCGGGGTTCGCCGCCCTGTGCCGCGCCGCCACGTCGGCCCACGCCGCGTACGCGGCGGTGAAGATCCGGCCGGTCCGCTCGGTGACAGCACGCTCGACGAGGCGGGTCGGGAACAGCAGCGCGAGTCCCAGGGCCTTGTCCGGGCGGATGAACGGCTCCTCATCACGCCAGCCCCAGCCGCCGCCGGTCAGCCGCAGCAGCGCCTCGCCGAGGTAGCCGGCCGCTCCGTTGAGGAAGGCCCGCTCGCCGGAATCGTCGACATCGTCGGTGCGGAGGAACTCATCGAGCAGCTCCGTCTCAACCGCCTGCAACGACCCCTCGGTGAAGTCCACCGCGAGGTCCCGGAACTCCAGTGCCATCAGGTTGAGGCTGATCGCGTCCACCCACTCGGTGAGCCGCTCGTTGCGGACCACCCCGGTCTCCCTCCGTCGAATGGCCTGGTCGGCGGGACTGACCCGCAGTTACGGAAGCAACTCCTGTCGTACGGGATGTCGGGCTGGACCTCACCGGTCAGCCTTGGGAAGCGCGGGCGGAGGTCATACGCTACGCGCCATGACCGACACAAGGATGTCCTTTCGCGAGCAGCTGCTGCACCCGGATCCCGAGGTCAGGCACCGCGTACTGCGCCCGCTGTACCACGACGCGGGTGAAGGCCACCAGCAGTGTCGCGAGCGACTCACGGCGGTGCTGGACCTTCTCAACGACACGGCCGGCGAATACCCCCATGAGTACCGGCGCGGGATCTCCTGGGTTGCCCCCGACCATTTCTCGCTTGTCGTCGACGCGCTCGCTCGCGCCGACACCGAGCGCCTCGCCGAGTCACTCGGCATCACCGTCCACAATGAGTACGGCCTGCGGCCGCGCACGGCGGTGCTCCTCAGCATGTTGGCCAGCGGCTGGGCGAGCCAGGCCGCCAACCAGCTGCTTTCGGGCGGACCGGAGGCCCAGGACGCAACACTCGATAGAGCTCTCCTGCATCGTCGCGCGCAGGCTCTCGACGCCGCTGAGCCGCTCGAACCCATCTTCGTCGACGAGTGCTCCTGGTACGCGGTCCCGACCAGCGACCAGGCCGCGGTGCTCGACGCATTTCAGCTCACCGGCACGGTGCCCGTCGGCTTCCGAGAGGGCGCCGGGCTCTTCGATGCACAAGGTGCCCTGCCGCCCGACAATGCGGTTGTCGTCACCCCGGCATTCGACGGCTGGATCCTGCTGGTGCACAAGGGAGCCCTGGACAGCGACCTCGAAGCGCTCAGCGCCCGCTTCGGAGCGGCGCACTCCTATGGCCACGGGTACCAGAGCGGCTGCGGCGACTGGTCGGACTGGACCGTCGCGGAGCACGGCAAGGTACTGCAATCGTGCTATTGCGATCTGTACGGCAACGACTCCATGGGTCCGGCGAGCCGCGACGACATGCTCGCGTGGATCAACGACCGGCGCCGACCGGCGACTCCAAGACTCCCAGCCGCAGACGATCCCGCATTCGACAACTGCAACGGCTGGGAATTCGATGCAGAATCCGTCGCACACCGCCTGGCGGTCTCGCTGTACAGGGTCGGATCCCACACCGCTGTGAAGGGAACCTCGCTGCTCGCGACGCCGATCGCGTCATGACGACCAGACGACAGGGGATTATCCGGCACTGCCCGCCGCAACCGCACCGACCCGACAACGCGCTCACCACAGTCACTCACCAACCTGCGCGAGTGCGGAGTGACACCGTCTTTGCCTGCGCCCCGACACACTGGATCACTGCGCGGCATGAGTCATGCGGCGCAGCGCGTCGGCGAGATCACGGCCCGTGGGCGCGCGGTCGGGGTCGATGAGGTACTGAGCCGCGATTCCGGTGAGCAGGGCTTGATGGAGCGCGCCGACGCTGTGGGCGGCAGCCGTGTCGTTTTCATCGGCGGCGTCGAACAATCGCGCCAGTCCGGCACGGGCCTCGTCGAGGTTTGTGGCGAGTCGTGCGCGCAGGTCGGGGTCGGCGAGCGCATCGAACGTGGCCGACCACACCCCCCGGTGAGCGGCGATGGTTTCCAACACCGCATCCCAGCGGTCAGCCAACCGCTGCCACGGATCGTCCGGGCGGTCGGGGACCCGGGCGAGCGCCTGCTCCAGGTCGGTTCCCCATTCGCGGGTGGCGTCGATCAACGCCTCGGTGAGCAGCGCCTCTTTGGTGCCGAAGTGGTAGCCGATCGCGGCCATGCTCACCCCGGCGGCGGTGGCGATGTCGCGCACTGTGGTGCGCGCGTAACCCTTGGTGACCAGACACGCTCGCGCACCCGTCAGAAGATCCTCACGATTTCCCATGCCGCCATGCTAGCGCAAACGCATTAGACATTTGTCTTGTGCAGATGCGCAAATAGTTTGTAGGCTTTGGACATGCAGCAGATGAGCAACCGCAACATCCTGATCTCCGGCGCAGGCATCGCCGGCCCTGCCCTGGCCTTCTGGCTGAAGCGCTACGGATTCACCCCGACGATCGTCGAGAAGGCCCCCGCGCTGCGCGACGGCGGGCAGGCGATCGACGTGCTCGGCACAGCCACCGAGGTGGTACGGCGCATGGGCCTGCTCGGCCGGGTGCACGAGATGAGCACCGGCAAGCGCGGCACCTCCTATGTCGACGCCAACGGCAAAGCGCGCGCCCGCATCTCGAGCGAAACCTTCAACGGCGTCGGGGCCGACGGAGACACCGAGATCCAGCGCGGCGACCTCGCGCGAGTGCTCTACGAGGCCACGCGCGACGAGGTCGACTACCTCTTCGGCGACTCCATCGCCAACCTGGAACAGGACGAAAACGGCGTGCACGTGACCTTCGAACATGCCGCACAGCGCACATTCGATCTGGTCATCGGCGCGGACGGCGCTCATTCCCATACCCGCACACTGGCGTTCGGCCCCGAGTCGCAGTTCGCCAAGCACATGGGCTACTACATCAGCATCTACACCATCCCGAATTTCCTTGAACTCGACCGCTGGGAGCAGGACTACAACACCCCCGGCACCATCGCCGGGGCCTACAGCGGCCGCGACAACACCGAAGCCACAGCGATCTTCGCGTGGGCCTCGGACCCGATCAGCTACGACCACCGGGGCGCGGCGCAACAGAAGACGATCGTCGCCGACACCTTCGAAGGCCAGGGCTGGCAGGTCCCGCAGCTGCTGGCGCATCTCGACGACGCCCCGGACTTCTACTTCGACGCCATGACCCAGATCCACATGGACAGCTGGCACCGAGGCCGCATCGCCCTCGTCGGCGACGCCGGATACTGCGCCTCCCCGCTGTCCGGGCAGGGCGCGGACCTTTCGCTGGTCGGCGCCTACGTCCTTGCCGGCGAGCTGGCCGCCGCAGCAGGCGATCACGCAACAGGCTTCCCCGCATACCAGCAGAGCATGCGGCCCATGGTCGACGCCTGCCAAAAGTTCGCCGACGGCGTCGGAGCCTGGTATGCCCCCGCCAGTCACGCCATGATCCGCTTCCGCAATCTCAACGTACGATTGCTGCCCTACCTTCCCTGGCGCGGGCTCATCGGTGGTGCCCCCCAAAATGTCGCCCGCACCATTGCGGTGAAGGACTACAACGGACATCGGGGCACAGTGCACGTCAGATGAAACGGTGGCCGCCGTCGACGTGCAGCACAGCGGCCGTGACGAATCGGTTCCGCATGACAGCCAGAAACGCCTGGGCGACATCGTCGGCAACGCCGGTGCGCCGGGCGGGCAGGCGTTTCGCCAAGTCGGTGAAAGCAGCCTGCTTGTCCATGCCGAGTCGGTCCCAGATGGGAGTGTCCACCCAGCCCGGCGAGATCACATTCACCCGCACCGGCGCCATTTCGAGGGCCAACCCGGACGCCAGCGCGGCCAGCGCACCGTTGGCCGCGGCCATGACCGTGTTCGACCCGTTCGGACGATAGGCATTGATGCCCGACGTGAACGTGAGCGACTCGGTCACCGTCCCGGCGGCGTACTTGCCGACCAGCCACGCGCCCAGCAGCTTGGTGTTCAGTACATGGCGGGCTGCGTCGGCGGCGAGGCGAGCAGTCGGACCGTACACGCCTGTGGCGTCGGCGGCAGTCACGACCACGTGATCCACCTGCCGGTCCCCGGTGAACAAAGCGGCCACGTCCGCCTCCTGGCCGATGTCGGCCCGTCGGATATGCACCCGGCCGTGTCCGGCCTGCTCCAGCTCTGCTCGCGCCACATCGAGGCGATCGACGGATCGGCCCGCGATGGTCACATCCTCGCCCGCCGCGACCAGCACACGGGCCAGCGCGAACCCCATCCCGGAACCACCGCCGATGATCAACGTTTCAGTCATGAACTCGACACTGCGCCGTCGCCGAACATCCGGGAAGGCCGCGCGGATCCTGGGTGTGCCGCGGCTACCCTCGAGTGCTCCGACGCCGGCACACTCGGGATATGAACGCACTGGCTGAGTTCCTGCGGACCCGGCGCGGGGCTATCGGCCCTGCCGACGTGGGCCTGCCGACAGGACCGGGCCGACGGCGGACCCCCGGTTTGCGCCGCGAGGAACTGGCCGCCTTGGCCGGGGTGAGCGTGGACTACTACACCCGCATCGAGCAAGGTCGGGAAACCGCACCCAGCGACGCGGTCCTCGGCGCAGTGGCCAAGGCCTTGCGGCTGACCGACGACGAGCACGCTCACCTGCTCGCCCTCGCCGACCGAACCGCCGGCCGTTCGCCCCGCCGCACCCCGGCCGGCCGCGAGCCGGTCCGGCCAGGCCTGCGACTGCTGTTGGAGTCGGTCCGGCCCAGCCCGGCCTACGTGCTCAACGAGGTCAACGACGTGCTGGCGGCCAACCTCGAAGGTTTGGCACTCATGCCGGGGCTCGGCGACCAGCCCCCCGCAGGGCGCAATACGATCCGCTACACATTCCTCCACGTCGCCGCTCGGACCCTGTTCGCCGACTGGGACCGGGTGGCTCGCAACAGCGTCGCACAGCTGCGCTCCGTCGAACCGACGTCTCCAGGACCCGTCGCCGACCTGGTCGACGAGCTGTCCGCAAGCAGCAGTGAATTCGCCGCACTGTGGCGCAGGCACGAAGTATGGGTCAAACGCGGCGGCGACACGGCCTTCTCCCATCCCCTCATCGGCCGAGTCACCCTCGCCAACGAGGTGCTCCACCACGCAGAAAACACACAGCGCCTGTTGCTCTACCAAGCCCCGCCCGGTACCGCCGAACACGACGCCCTGATACTGCTCTCCATGGCAAGCCAGAACACGGGCGCCCCATAGCGGATCAGCGGCTGATCGGGATCTCCCGGTCCAAGCGCGACAGCTTCTCCGGATTGCGCACCGAGTAGAGCCCGGTGATCAGGCCCTCCTCCACGCGCACCGCCAGCACGGTGTCCACCCGGCCGTCCACCCGCAGCACCAGCGCCGGGTATCCGTTGACCTGCGCCGACTCCACCGATGACATCTCACGCCCGATCCGGGGCACCCCGACCGCCAACGCCCGCGCCACCCGCTCCGCCCCGACGACAGGCTTCAGCACTGCCTGCTTGATCCCGCCGCCGTCGCCCACCAGGACCACGTCCGGCGCCAGCTTGTCCAGCAGACCCTGCAGATCGCCGGTCTGCACCGCGCGCTGAAACGCCTCGACCGCGTCGTGGGTGTCGGTGGCGGACACCACCCCGCGCGGACGGCGCGCCGCGACGTGCGCCCGCGCGCGATGCGCGATCTGACGCACCGCGGCCGGGCTCTTGTCCACCGCCGCCGCAATCTCGTCGTAGTCCACGTCGAACACCTCCCGCAGCACGAACACCGCCCGCTCGGTCGGTGACAGCGTCTCCAGCACCAACAGCACCGCCATCGACACGCTGTCGGCCAGCTCCACGTCCAAGGCCACGTCCGGCGCGGTCAACAGCGGCTCGGGCAGCCAGGACCCGACGTAGGACTCCTTGCGCCTGCCGAGCGTCCGCAACCTGCTCAACGACTGCCGCGTCGTGATGCGGACCAGATAGGAACGCACGTCCCGCACTTCGGCCAGATCGACGTCGACCCACTTGAGCCACGTCTCCTGCAACACGTCCTCGGCGTCCGCGGCCGAGCCGAGCATTTCGTACGCGACAGTGAACAGCAAGTTCCGGTGTGCGACAAAAGCTTCGGTAGCCGCGTCCAACTTCTCACTCATACCGCTCCGCTCCTCCGGCCCCGTTTCGTACGAGACGTTCCCCACCAGACGCCGCCGCCCCCGCCCGTGTGACAGTTCCGGCCGGTGTCGTACGTCACACCGAGGACCTGTCACAGCGGCCGGGGTGGGCGGCGTCTTGTGCTCGTACGCCATTCGCCACAAGCAAGGACAACACCATGACCGCACGGTTCAACATGCTCGACAACGCCTTCGCCGCCAAGCTCGGCAAGCGCTTCGCCGGACTCAACCTCATGCTCGAACAGTCCACCCTGCCGAAAGCCACCCGGGAACTGGTGATGCTGCGCGCCAGCCAGATCAACGGCTGCGCCTTCTGCGTCGACATGCACACCAAGGACGCACAAGCCGCAGGCGAAACCTCGGTCCGGCTGCACCTCGCCGCCGTGTGGCGGGAAGCGACCGTATTCACCGACGCCGAGCGCGCAGCCCTCGCACTCAGCGAAGAAGCCACCCGCATCGCCGACGCCGCCCCCGGCGTGTCCGACGAAACATGGGCCCAGGTGCGCAAGCACTACGACGACGACCAGATCGCCGCCCTCGTCTGCCTGATCGGCCTGATCAACGCCGCCAACCGCATGAACATCATCGCAGGCACCCAGGGCGGCTCCTACCAACCCGGCATGTTCGCCGACTTCGTGACGACACCCGCCGCGTCCTGAAGGCGTCTCCGTCACACTGTTCGAATGAAGGACGCATTCAGGATCGGGGAACAGGCCGAACCCGGGAGCGGGGGCCTGCCCGAGCCGGTGCGCGCGGCGCTGAGCCGCGGCACCGGCAGCGTGCTCGTCGACACCGCCGCACTCGCGGCGGTGCGGGAACGGTTCGACGACGGGCAGGCCGAAGCGCTCGGCCGGTACCTGCGGCAGTCGCAATCCGCGAACACCCTGCGCGCCTACCGATCCGACTGGCTGGCGTGGGCCGCGTGGTGCGCCGACGACGACCGCCGCGCACTCCCCGCAGACCCGGTCGACGTCGCGGTCTACCTGGCCGCGGCCGCCGACGCCACCCGCGCCGCCGCCGACGGATCGACCCGCTGGGCATTCAGCCCCGCCACCCTCGACCGCAAAGCCGCCGCCATCGCGGCGGTGCACGCCGCCCAAGGTCTCACCGCACCCACCCGCAGCGACGTCGTACGCCTGACCCTGCGCGGCATCCGCCGCGCCCGCCGCACCCACCAGAACCGCAAACGCCCCGTCCTGCTCGACACCCTCGAAACACTGCTCGCCGAACGACCCGCCGACGGCTGGCCCACCGGCGTCGCCCGCCGCCGCGACTCCCTGCTGCTCCTGACCGGCTTCGCCGGCGCCCTGCGGCGCAGCGAACTCGCCGCCCTCACCGTCGCCGCGGTCCGCGCCGACGCCGACCCCCGCACCGGCGAACCCCTGCTGCTGATCGACCTCGGCGTCACCAAAACCGACCCGACCGGCATCCACCACCAACACGTCGTCCTCCCACGCGCCCGCCGACCACACACCTGCCCAGTGTGCGCCTACGCCGACTGGGTCGACCTCCTCACCCGCCACCAGCACGGCGGCGTCGACAGCGTACGAGCCTGGCTCACCACCCCGCCGCCGGAAACGACCGTGCACCGCTGCCACAGCCACCGCCCCGACCTCCGGCTCGACCCGAACACGCCGCTGTTCCCCGCCGTCGACCGCCACGGCCACCTCGCACACCGACCCATGACCGGCCGCGCCGTCGCCGACCTCGTCAAACGCTACGCCCACCGTGCAGGCCTCGACCCCGCCCTGTTCTCCGGCCATTCCCTGCGCGCGGGCTTCGCCACCCAAGCCGCGCTCGGCGGCGCCACCGACCGCGAGATCATGCGCCAGGGCCGCTGGACCAACCCCCGCATGGTGCACCGCTACATCCGCACCGCCAACCCGCTCGACGACAACGCCGTCACCAAGCTCGGCCTGTAACCGCCCCAGATTCTCCAGAATGACCCGTGAGGTGCGTTCAACGCACCTCACGGGTCATTCTGGAGAATTTCAACCGGCGGTCAAGGCAGACAGCGACTCCGGGAGAGGTCCGCAGTGCAGCACGCCGAGCCGCTGCGTGGCCCGCGTCAGCGCGACATACAACTCGGCCGCACCCCGGGGTCCGTCAGCGACAATGCGTTCCGGCTCCACCACCAGCACCGCGTCGAACTCCAAGCCCTTCGTCTCCGCCGCAGGCACCGTGCCCGGTACGCCGGGCGGGCCGATCACCACACTCGTGCCGTCCCGGCCCGCCTCGTCCCGAACGAAATCCGCGATCGCCGCCGACACCTCGTCCGCCGCGAGCCGCCGCGCCCACGGCGCGACGCCCGCCGCCCGCACCGACTCCGGCGGCGCTACGCCCGGCGCGAATTCCGCCAGGACCGCGCCTGCCACGGCCATGATCTCCGCCGGGGTGCGGTAGTTCACCGACAGCGACCGATACACCCAGCGGCCGGACACGTACCGATCCAGCATCGCGCCCCACGCCGTCGCCCCAGCAGGCGACCGACGCTGCGCAAGATCCCCGACGACCGTGAACGACCGACTCGGGCAGCGCCGCATCAGCACCCGCCACTCCATCTCCGACAGCTCCTGCGCCTCGTCCACCACCACGTGGCGGTACGTCCAGTCCCGATCCGCCGTCGCTCGCTCGACCAAGTCCCGAGCGTCGCGTTCCACGAAGCGCTCCGCCAAATCCGCCCCGTACAGCATGTCCGTGGCGAACAGGTGATCCTCGTCGTCCATGTGATCGGCGCGGGACACCAGCAGATCCTCCAACACCTCCGCCGCATAGGCCGCCTCGGCGCGCTGCCGTGCCTGTCGGGCCCGGTCCGCTGCCGCCTCCGCCGCCACGTCCCGGCCGAGCAGATCGGCCAGCTCATCCAACAGCGGCACATCCGACACCGTCCAGGCATCCCCCCGCGTACGGTGCAGCACCGGATCCGCCCCCGCCGCGCGCAGTCGCTCCGGCGACGAATACAGGTCAGCCAGAACCATTTCCGGCGTCAATACCGGCCACAGCTCATCCAGCGCCGCGGTGAAGGCCGCATTGTCGGCCAGCTCGCGCACCAGTGTCGCCCGCATGTCCTCCCACGCCTCCCGGTCCTCGCGGGACAGCCAACCCTTGCCGATCCGGCCGATCGCACGCTCGGTCAGCACATAGGTCACGATCTCGCTGAATGTCACGCGAGCCTCGTTGTGCGGCAACCCGCTCGCCCGGGCCTCCTCCCGCGCCCACTGCGCCGTCTCCGCGTCGATGCGCATCATCGCGCCGCCCAACTCCACCGGCATCGGGTCCGACGGCACCCGCTGTCGGTCCGCGACCGCAGCCCGCAGCACCGCGAGGATCCCCAGCGAACCCTTCACCCGCGCCGAACGGGCCTCGTCCTCGGCCGAGACCCGCAGCCCAGGCACCAGATCACCCGTCGTCACACACACCACATTGGCCTCACCCAGCGACGGCAACACCCGGCCGATATGGTGCAGAAACGCCGGATTCGGTCCCACCACCAGCACGCCGTGCCGCTCCATCCGCTCCCGCTGCGTGTACAGCAGATACGCCACCCGATGCAGCGCCACCACCGTCTTCCCGGTGCCCGGCCCGCCCTCGATCACCAACACCCCGGGATGATCCAACCGAATGATCGCGTCCTGCTCGGCCTGGATCGTCGCCACAATGTCGCGCATGCCCGCACCGCGCGGGGCGTTCACCGCCGCCAACAGCGCCGAATCACCCCGCCCGCCACGCTCCGCGCTGCCCGGGCGGCCAAGCGCCTCGTCGCTGAAATCAGCCAACTGCCGCCCGCGCGAATGGAACTGACGCCGCCGCACCATCCCTTCCGGATGCGCACCGGTCGCGGTGTAGAACGGGCGCGCCGCGGGCGCGCGCCAATCCAGCAGCAGCGGTTCGAACTCGTCCGCCTCGTCGAAAAGCCCGATCCGCCCGATATACCGACGCTCGCCCGACACGGCGTCGAGCCTGCCGAAACACAGCCCGTTGTCCGCGACATCCAGCCGCTTCACCTCCCGGGCCAGCGCCCTGACCTCCACATCCCGGTCCACCAGCGTCTGGCCGTCACCGCGCAGCGCGGCGCGATAGCGGTCCGTCACTCGGGCGCGCTCAGCGTCGAGCCGCCCATACAAGCCCGCGATGTACTCCTGCTCTGACCGCAACTCATCGTGGTAGCCCTCAGTCGGCACGAACTCCTCGCTTCCCTCGTCAACGCAGCTCAGCGATTGTGCACCGGCACAGGGGTCTTGCCACAAGCCCCCTGGTCTGTTATACGTTGAAAAGGGAGAGAAGTACTAGGGGGAGCGCGGGGGAGCGCCAACACCATTCAGCAACCTCCAGAATGACCCGTGAAGTGCATTGGATGCACTTCACGGGTCATTCTGGAGATTTGCAACCTCGAGTTGCTACGACGTCGAGTTCGCGCGGCACCCGGCGTTCAGCGCCGCCGCGCGGCGCAACCGCCGGTCCACTCTGTCGGCGAGCAGATCCACTGCCTCGTCCGGTGTCGCACCCACCACGTGCACACTGACCAGCCTGCCGCTCACATTGATGTTGGCCCGCGCGAAAATGGGCCGCATCACCTGCCCGGGTATTCGCGTCACCCGCACATAAGCCGACAGGATCTGATCCGACACTCGGCCCAGCGCCGGACCGATTCGTTCGCGCACATCGCGCGCGGTCCCGATCGCCACGCCGCGGTCGACGAAGACCCGTAGATCGTCCGACTGCTCTGCGGAGGTTCCCACCTGCTTGGTGATTTCCATCTGCTTGATCACCCAAACCTCAGTAGCGCCCCAATCACCACCAAGCATCCAGACTACCCTTGTTTCGTCACAGTGACGAAACAAGCTGCAGGAGAAGGGGCAAGGGGAGCGTGTAGGCGGTCGGCTGCTGACCGCTCCCGCGCACAAGTCCTGCACGGCCAAGTCCTTCCTTCATGCGATCCGGTCGCATGAAGGAAGGAAGCATGAAGGAAGGAAGCATCCGAGGCCGAAACGGCCGAAGCAGCCCCGCTCCCGGCCTGCTTCCGCGTTCATCGGCCTAGCCGATAATCGACATTATGACATTTAGTGTCCTTAACCCGGTCCCCTACGGCACTACCTGGACCGGGTCGCCGGGGCGCAAGGCGTTGAAGAACGTTTCCGCGCCCGCGCGGGTCATGCGGATGCAGCCGTGTGAGGCACGGTCGAGGCTGCCTTGATGAAAGGCGATGCCGCCGTTGAAGAACACCGAGAAGGGCATCGGCGCGTTGAACAGCGTGCTCCAGTGGTTCCGATTCTTGAAGGACACCTTGAAGTTGCCGGGAGGCGTTTCATGCCCGCTCATTCCGCTCCGGATCGGCGTCGGCCCGTAGCTCACGACGCCGCCGCTGAGCAGCCAGGCCTGATTCGTGGACAGTTGCACACACGCCTTGGCGTGCGCCCCGCAGGGCGCGCCTACCGCCTGCCTGGGCATCGGTGCGGCCGCAGCGGTCGTTGCGGCTCCCAAGACCAAACCCGCCACCATACCCACGGCCGTGGCCAATCGCGTGATCATGATCGGCGCACCCCCTTTCTTCATTCGGGTGTCACCGTGCCTGCCGACGGAGTCCCACATCCCGAATCTCTGTCTCCATGGTCGCGCAGGCGCCCGCGCCGCGCGCGCTGAGTGAGCGACCCTCTCCCCTTCTGTGATGTCTTGTTCGTACCGGGGACTTTGAGGTCTGAGTTCAGGTCGTCATATTATGAACGCTTGGGCCTGTTATCTTGAATTGACGGTGTGCGACACGGGCTTTGGGTTTCCGGATATGTCCGCTTGCGCTTGTTATCTTTGCCACGTGCTCGACCCAGACCTCCAACTCGTGCTGCAGCGAGCCGGGCGTGCGCGCAGCGCCGCCCGGCTCCGGCAATTGCGCTGGGTCGCAGGCGAACTCATGCTGGCCAGGGAGCACCCCGAGTTTCCCGACAGCGCCCGCGCCTCGGTGCGAACGCTGCTCGAGCCCGCGGCCTCGGCGACGTATCTGGAGCTCGCACGGGATGGCGCACTGCGCCGACGGCGCACCGCGGGCAACCCGCACGCCACGGATGCCAGCATGCGAATCCGGGTGGACTGCCTCAGGCTGTTACGGGAGGCCGCTGCCGTTACGGTCGACGAAGTCGACCGGCCCGAGATGCCGCAGCTGCGAGCCACTGTCGACGGGCCGAGCCGCTCCCGGCTGCGCGACTATCTCGCAGCGCATTCCGGGCCCTCTGCCCCGCCGGGCCGGGTACGGCTGCTGGCCATAGTCGGCGTCGTCCTCGACACTGGCGCCCGCGTCGGCGAAATGTGCGCTATGACGGTGCACGACCTCGCCGCGGACCGCGCAAGCCTGCTCGTCGAGCGTCGCCCGCAAGCGCGCACCGCGGCTCCGGCCGAATCCGAAACGGTGCATTTGAGCACGGGCACCCGTGTCGCACTGGGCCATTGGCTCGATGTTCGGGCACAGCTGGTCGATCCGCTGGAAGGGGGGAAGGACGCCTTGTGGGTGTCGGTGCGCGCCAACCACGCCGGGGCACCCAACGCCGCGGGCGTGCCCATCCCCCGCCCGCCCGGGATGCCGCTGCGCCCGCGCGGGTTGCAACGGGCCTACACCCGAGCCGTGACCGAGGCGAACGGGGCGCTGCTCGGCGCGCCCGGTTGGCAGCCCCTGCCACACCGTTTCGAGCAGCTTCGCCGTGCGGTGATCCCGCGCCTGGAGGAGTCCGCCGCGACACGGCGGACCTGACCCGGGCGATCCGGACCGTCAGGCGGTCGGCCGCAGGCTGTCGACCGCGGCGTCGTCCGGCGGACCGAGCACGTCCGGGCCCACCACCGTGCGCAACTGTTCGTCGGTGCGGGACCGGATCCAGGTCGTAGCGATGTCGTAGCCGGTGTCGAAGAGCTCTTCGGTCGACTGTGCCGGCACTTTGAGCGCCGCGCCGTAACTCTGGTGGGCGAAGATGGTCGACTCGCGCAGCGCCTTGTCCTGGAACGGCCGCGGCCGGCTGCGGATGACGGGCAGAGCCGGGTGCAGCAGGGGGAACACGATTCCGCCTCGGCTGTCGTAGGGCTTGGGCCCGTACAGGTCCAGCACCAAAGCGGGGTTCGGCGCGAAGATGTCACGGGGGACCCGGTATTGGCAGCCGCCGTCGAAGACGCGCTCCAGACCTGCCGCGGCGGGCAGGAATCCCGGTATCCGGGTGGCGGCCACGAGCGCGTCGGCGACGGACAGGTCTGTCAGCCCCAGCTTCGGCAGGTCCCGCGGCAGCAGCACGGTGCCGTGTTCGGCCGAGTACACGGGGATGAGCAGCGACGACGCCCGCTCGTGCGGCTTTCCGGCGGATGTCGGGTCGAGCGCGAAATCGGCGAAGGTGCGATCGCCGACGACAGCGTAAGCGAGCTCGCGCACGCGTGCCTGCGGGTAGAGGGCACGCTGGGTCAACAGCGAACGAAAGCTCTTCGCGCCCATGACATTGCGTTCCGGGTAGGCGATCGCGATGTCGCGGGCCCGTTCCCGGGTCAGGCCGAGGGCAAGCGCGGCCGCGGCGATGGCGCCACCGCTGACACCGGCCACGACCGGTTGCAGCGCAGGCAGTCGGCCGCTGCCATCCCGCCTGGCCGCGAGCGCGTCCACCGCGCCGATCGCCATCCCGACCATGACCGTCAGGCTGCGTCCTGCCACACCGGCGAGAATGCGGACCACCGGTCGTTCTGTCCCCAATGACTGACTTTGCACTTGTCTCCTGCTGGGCCGCCGACCCGCGGCCCGGAATGCACGCAACGTGAACCGCACGAAGGTAGCTCCCGGGTCGGCGAATCCCCACCAGCGAGAAGAGTTCACTGTCATGTGACAGCGAACTCGGCGTCCAGGATGACCCGCGACGTGCGTTCAGCGCACGTCGCGGGTCATCCTGGACAACCGGACAGGAGGCGGTAGAGGATGGCGCGCGAGGTCGGGACGGCCGAGGCGTCGCCGAGCCGCAGGCCGGTGTTGGTGGCGACCAGGATGGCGTCGATCTGGAAGGCCACCGCATCCGCGTCGAGGCCGGTGTCGAAGTCGCCCGCGTCCTGTGCCGTGCGTACCTGATAGGCGAGCAGCGCCAGCCAGTCCCGGTGGTTCTTGACAATCGCGTCGCGCACCGACCCCGGCCGGGAATCGAACTCGACCAGTGCCGCCGCTTGGAAACAGCCGCCCGAGAACGCGGGCTCGCTGGCGTAGACGTACCACCGGTCGATCAGCTCGCGCAGCCGCGGCAGGCCTTCGGCGGCGTCGACGCTCGGCCGCACGATCCTGTCGATGAACACCTCGCGGGCCTTGCGCACCGCTGCGATCTGCAACTTCTCCTTGCTGCCGAACAAGCCCGCGACGCCGCTCTTGCTCAGCCCCAAATCGGTGGCGATCCGCCCGATGCTCAGCCCCGTCAGTCCTTCCACCGATGCCACGTCGGCGGCATGCCGGGCGACGGACGCCCGGGCGCGGGCGCCTTTGAGCAACCGCTGGTCGGTGGTCAGCGCTTCGTCGGTCACACACTCCATCCTCCCACTGGTCTTGCCAAAGTGCACGTACGGTCGTACTTTCTTAATTGCACGAACGATCGTACTCATAATCTCGCGCTTCGGCGCACGCCCCCGGAAAGACGGCCCCCATGACCGACGTATCGCCGCGGACCTCCGCGCCACCAGCCCGGAACGCGTCCCGGCTCGTCCTGCTCATCGCCTGCGGTGCGACTTTCGTCGCCTTCCTCGACCTGTCGGTCGTCAACATCGCGTTCCCGGATATCCGACGCGACTTCCCCGCCACCTCCCCCGAAGTGCTGACCTGGGTCGTCAGCGGATACGCGGTCGGATTCGCCGCCCTGCTCACGCCCGCGGGCAGACTCGCGGACGCACTCGGACGGCGGCGCGTCTTCGTGGCGGCACTCGCCGGTTTCGCCGCCACCTCCCTGGCCTGCGCCGTCGCCCCGGACGCGAACTGGCTCATCGCCGCGCGCCTGCTTCAGGGCACGACGGCGGCGCTGATGATTCCGGCAGGCCTCGGCCTGGTGCTCGGGTCGACATCCCCGGACCGGTTCGGCGCGGCGATCGGAGCCTGGTCGGCTGCGGGCGGCTTCGCTGCCGTGGTCGGCCCCGCACTGGGCGGCGTGCTGGTCGAGGGGTTCGGATGGCGCTCGGTGTTTCTCATCAACGTCCCGGTCGGGCTGCTCATCGCCGTTCTCGCCACGCGGGTTCCCGAGATTCGTTCCGGTACCGGCACACCGGCCCTTCCGGACCCGGTCGGCGCCGCGGCCGCGGCACTGGGCATCGGCGCGCTGGTCGCCGGGGTGACCGAGGGGCAAGGCTGGGGCTGGACCTCCGCGCGCACACTCATCGTGCTGGGCATCGGCGTCGCCATGGCGGCGGTGGCCTTGGGCCGCTCCGTGCGCCACCCCAGTCCCGCTGTGGCCGTTGGCCTCTGGCGCAGCAGGCGCTATGCGCTCGTCAACGCTGCGTCGTTCGTGTTCGGCGCGGCCATGTTCGCCTGGCTGCTGTCGGGACCACTGTTCCTGGAGAGCATCTGGCGCTATTCCGTGCTGAGTTCCGCGGGCGCCCTGACTGTCGGCGCGGTGGCGTCCATGGTCGGCGCGGCAGCGGCCGGTCGATTCACCGCTCCCAGCGCACAGCGCGCCTTCGCCGTGGCGGGAGCGGCCATGTTCGCCGCGACTCAGTACTGGATGAGCACAGACGCATTCGGCGCTCAGGCCTCGCTCTGGAGTGCCTGGGTGCCCGCGGGCCTGCTCGGCGGGTCCGGCCTCGGCATGGTCGTCACGGTGCTCGGCGCCGCCGCCGCATCGTCGGTGCCGCCACAGCAGTTCGCGACAGGCGTCGGGATGAACGTCACCGCCCGACAGGTCGGCGGCGGGCTCGGCGTCGCCGCCCTCGCAGCCGTTTTCGCCGCCCGCGGGCACGACCCGCTCGAGGCCTTTCACACCCTCTACTGGTATGGCGCCCTCGCCACCGTCGTCGCGGTCGGCCTGCTCGCCCTGCCCGCCGTGCACCAGCAAGAAGCTCGCCCATGACCCGAACTGCCCAGACCCTCAGCGAGGCAACAGATCCCCTGTGCCTGGATGCCGAGCAGGCCCGAGACCTGCTCGCAGGCGTGCCCTGGCGACGCTTCGCCAGCGTCGGCGACTCCATCGCCGTCGGCATCGGCGACGCCAGACCCGGCTACGCGCCGCACGGCTGGCCCGACCGGTGTGCCGCGGCCCTCGCCGCGGCACACCCGCAGGCTGCGTACCTCAACACCGGCGTTGTCGGCGCAACCACCGAGCAGGTCCTCGCCGACCAACTCGACCATGTACTCGGGTTCCGTCCCGACCTGGTGAACGTCGTCTGCGGCGCGAACGACCTGTGGCTCGCCGGGGCCGACCTGGACAGCACCGCGGCGCGCCTCGAGCAGATCTTCGCGACGGTCGCCGGCTCCGGTGCACAACTGTCGACATTCACCCTTGCCGACGTGTTCGTCACCGACAGTCTGCGCACGGTGCGCGATGCCATCGCGGGTCTCAACGACGTCATCCGCGCCCTGGCGCTGCGCTACGACGCGGTTTTCGTCGACTTCTGGCAACATCCGCTGCGCACCCGCCCGGACCTCGTCAGCGCCGACGGCATCCACTTCGCCGCGGCGGGCCACGCCGTCGTGGCCGCCGAGCTCATTCGAGCATGGAGCACCCGCGCCGCCCTCCCCTAGCTCCCCACACCCGTTTCGCGCGTGTACACCCGCAGCTGCGGGTGTACACGCGCGAAACGGGTGTGGGGTGTTCGACTGTCCTCGCGTCGTCGGGAACTCGCACGCCTGGGCCTGTTATCTTACGTTTCGGCGGCAGTTCGGAGATGGCGCCGTGCGGCGTGGATTTGCAACGTAGGATCACTCCATCCTTTCCAGGAGGTAGCGGACCATGAGACGCTTCGCCCGCCTCACGTTCACGGCAGCCCTGGCAGTTTTCGCGACAGCGACGCTCACCGTGGTCCAAGCAGGCCCGCTGCGGGCCCAGCAGGCGCCCGGCCCTCTGGTATCCGTACGTCCCCTCGCCGTGCCGCTGCCCGCGCGGGCCTGGCAGGTGCGCTACTCCTCCACTGATGACGCCGGCGCTCCGGTCACCGGGACGGCCACCGTGCTGATACCGCCCGTGCCGTGGTTCGGTCCGGGGCCGCGGCCGCTCGTGAGCCAGCAGGTCGCCCAGGACAGTCTCGGGGCGGGCTGTGGGTCGTCGGATTTGCTCGCCCGGGGCGAGTTGCTCGCTGTCAACCCCCTGACGCTGGAGCTGCCTGTCATCACCGCGATGCTGCTGCACAACTGGGCCGTGATCCTGCCGGACCACCAAGGCCCGCAGGGCACATTCGGCGACCGGGCGCTGTCGGCGCACCTCGTGCTGGACGGACTTCGGGCCGCACAGCACCTGCCGGACGGCGAGTTCTCCGGCGACACCCCGATGGCCGCTTCCGGCTATTCCGGCGGCGCGCTGGCCACGTGGTGGGCGGCCGAGGAGCAGGCCGCCTACGCGCCGGAACTGCGCATGGCGGGAATCGTCGCGGGCGGCACGCCGGCCGGGCTGCTGGACCTGGTCGCCAAGCTCGACGGCGGCCCCCGCGCCGCGCTCGGCCCGCTGGTACTGCTGTCGCAGGTCCGCGCACATCCCGAGTTGGCGCCGCTGCTCAACGAGCACGGACGCGCGGAACTGGCCCGCGCCGGCGCGTCCTGCGCGCTCGACCTCACCGACCGCTATCGGAACACGCGCCTCGACCAGCTCACCGCCGTCCCCCACGTCTGGACCGATCCGCAGCTGCGCAGTCTCGTCGACCGGCTGGAGCCGGGCCTGCGCGTGCCTGCCGTCCCCCTGCTCGAATTCCACAGCACCGCCGACGATGTCATCCCGATCGCGCACGCCGGGACGCTCGCCGCGCGCTACTGCGCGGGCGGCGCCATTATGCAGCGCCTGAACACCCCCGTTCCGCTGCACGACCTCACCCCGCTGGCCGCAATGCCCGGGTACCTGTCGTGGCTCTCGGACCGTTTTGCCGGTCGTCCCGCCCCCAGCACCTGTTGAGATCCTGAGGCACACGGCCCCGCTGGATGGGACTCGGACTTTCCTCGATGTGGAACACGTTCTACTCTGGCGGCATGGACGTGACGTACGAGGGCACCTTGCGGGAACTGCAGACCGACCAGGGCGTGCTGCGCTACCACGAGTACGGCGACGGGCCGCCGCTGGTGCTGCTGCACGGATCGGGCATCGGCGTCAGCGGCTGGCGCAACTACAAGGACAACCTCGCGGTGTTCGGCAAGCACTTCCGCTGCCTGGCCCTGGAGTTCCCCGGCTTCGGCGCCAGCGACCCGGTCGAGGGGCACCCCGTGCTCACCGCGGGCGCTGCCGTGATCCGGTTCCTCGACGGCCTCGGAATCGACTCCGCGCCGGTGATCGGCAACTCGATGGGCGGGGTGGTCGGCGTCAACCTGGCGATCAAACACCCGGAGCGGATTTCGAAACTGGTCACCATCGGCGGCGTCGGGCCGAACGTGTTCACGGCAGGCCCGAGCGAGGGCATCCGGCTGCTGCAGGAGTTCGCCGACAGCCCGGACCGCGACAAGGCGGTGCGCTGGCTGCGCTCGATGGTGTACAACCCCGACATCGTCACCGACGAGGTCGTCGAGGCCCGCTGGCAGGCCTCGCAGGACCCGAACCTGGCCGCCAGCACCGCGATGATGTACGGCTCCAAGGCCTGGGCGATGCAGCAGCAGTTCATGGCCACGTCCGACAATCCGCCGTACTGGTCGATGATGCACAAGGTGCAGTGCCCCACGCTGCTCACGTGGGGTCGCGACGACCGGGTCAGCCCGGTCGACATGGCGATGGTGCCGATGCGCCTCATTCCGCAGGCCGAACTGCACGTCTTCCCCCGCTGCGGCCACTGGGTGATGATCGAAGCCAAGGAAGCGTTC
>JABFVX010000294.1 GCA_013362555.1 Mycobacteriaceae bacterium | reverse complement strand
AGTCGGCCCGGTACGCCACCGCGGCGCGCTCGGCGGCGCGGGCCGCCCGCGCCGTGCAAACCGGCGCGGCAATGCCCGCCACGGCCAGCGCCGCCGCGAGAATCGCTGCCGCAGTGAGGGACAACGCGGCCATCAACGCCACCGCGGCAACCGACAGCACCCCGGCGACCGCGATGGGCACCACCGCCCGCACGACGACCGCGCCGAGCGCCTCGACTTCGGCCCCGACGGCGGTGAGCATGTCGCCGCGGCGCAGCCGGGCCGCCGTCTCCGCGTCCGCGGCCGCGAGGCGCCCGTAGATGTCCACCCGGGCCTGGGCCATCGCCCGCAGAGCCACGTCGTGAGTCGCCAGCCGTTCCGAGTACCGGAACACCCCGCGCGAAATCCCCAACGCCCGAACAGCAACCACGGCGACACTCAGGTCTAGCACCGGAGGCATCTGCCAGGCCCGCGCGATCAGCCACGCCGCCAGCGCCGCCAAGCCCAGCCCCGATCCCTGCGCCGCGACACCCAGCAGCACCGCGCGCAGCACGCGCGGCCACCGGTCACGCCGCGGCACGGGCGCTCACCTCCACGACGATGTCGGCAGCGGCGAGGACCGCGGGCCGGTGGCCGACCAGCACCACGGTGTCTCCCGCGGCCGCACGGCGGATCAGGGCTGCCAACACGGCGGATTCACTGTCCGGGTCCAGGTGGGCAGTCGGCTCGTCCAGCAGCAGCACCGGCCTGGCCGCGGCGAGCACCCGAGTCAACGCCAAGCGCTGGCACTGACCGAGCGACAGGCCGACGCCGCCCGCACCCACCACGGTGTCCCAGCCGTCCGCGAGCCCCGCGAGCACCTCGTCGAAACCGGTTGCCGTGCAAGCAGAATCCAGTCGAGGGCCGAAAACCGCGCCGAACAGCTCGACATTGTGCCGCAGGGTGCCGGGTACCAGGACGGGGCGCTGCGGCAGCCACGCCACCCGCGCCCACCACTGCTGTTCCGGAATGTCGGCCACCGCGACGCCGCCGACCCGCACCTGGCCGCGGTCTGGCCGAACCAGCCCCAGGACGGCTTGCAGGGCAGTCGATTTGCCGGATCCGTTCGGCCCGGTCAGGACAGTCACGACTCCCGGCCGCAGCTCCGCGCTCAACCCGTCCGGCGCGGCCCCGTCCCGGCCGTGCACCGTCACGTCGGCGAGCACCACGCTGCCCGGCCGCCACCCGGGCGCCTGCTCGGGTGGGCGGCCGGATTGCGCCTGGGGAGCATCGAGGACGGCGAAGGCCTTGGCGGCGGCCGCCACGCCGTCTTCGGCGGCGTGGAAGCGCTCACCCACCGCCCGCAGCGGGAGGTACACCTCCGGGGCCAGGATCAATGCCACCAGACCGGATTCCAGCGCCATGTGGCCGAACACCAGTCGCAGGCCGATGCTGACCGCCACGAGCGCCACGCACAACGTCGCCAACAGTTCGAGTACAAGCGCGGACAGGAAGGCGACCCGCAGCGCGGACATGGTGGTGCGTCTGTGTGCAGCACCGAGTTCCGCGACGCGCCGCTGCGGGCCCCACTGCCTGCCGAGCGCGCGCAATGTGGGCAGACCCGCGAAGAGGTCGAGCATCTGGTCGGCCAGGCGGGTGAGCGCGGCCAGCGACGCGTCCGCCTTGCCCCTGCTCAATAGTCCGATGAGGATCATGAACGCCGGGATCAGCGGCAGCGTGCCCGCGATGATGCCGCCGGACACCGGATCGTGCAGGGCGATGACGCACAGCACCACCGGCGGCGCCGCACAGGCCAACATCAGCGCGGGCAGGTACCCGGTGAGGTAGCCGCGCAGACCTGCCAATCCGGTCGTCGCCAGCACCGCCGTCCCGACCGGATCGCGGTCGCGGCGCTGCCGCGCGGTCGCGGCGGCGAGCAGTTGCGTCTCCAGGTCGGCCACGACGCTCGCGCCTGCCCGGTCCGCGAGACGCGCCTGCCACCACGTCGCGGCCGCGCGCACGCCGATCGCCGCGGCGAGCACCCCGAGCGGGAACGCCCACGCACCGACGGTTCGGGTGTCGGGCCGGGTGACCACGCCCGCCGCCACGCGGGCCAACGCCAGCGCCGCGAGGACGATGCTCGCTGTGGTCAGCGCCGAAAGGCCCACGCTCGCCAGCAGATAGCGCCGGGCCGGCGCCGAGTACCGCCACAAGCGCGGATCGAGCGGGCGTCCCATCGTGTTTACCTCCTGCGGCTTCGACCACACCTGGGAGAGCGCACACTATGCGGGCAAAACAGGTACATAAGCACATTGTGCGAGGAAAGTGTGCGGTCTCCCGAGCAACGGGTGTGGGTCAGGGCTCGGCTACCTCCCGCATCGGGAGTCCGATGGGGGCGGGGATGTTCGCGCGGGAGATCCGATTGCGGAAAACCCAGTAGGTCCAGCCCTGGTAGATCAGCACGATCGGCGTCATGAACGCCGCGACCCAGGTCATGACGCGCAGGGTGTACGGCGTGGCCGACGCATTGTGGATGGTCAGGTCGAAGGCCGAATCAGTCGTCGAGGGAAGAACATTCGGAAACAGCGAGCCGAACAGCAGCACCGTGGCCGCGACGACGGTCACGGCGGTGCCGAGGAACGCCCAACCGTCCCGGCCCGCGAGCGCGGCTCCCGCGGCCAGCGCCAGTCCCGCGACCGCGGCCACGACGGCGAACCAGGTCCAGCCCTTGCCGTACGACAGCTGGGTCCACAGCCCGAACGCCGCCACCGCGACAGCCGCGGGAATCCACAGTGCCCGGATCGCGCGCACGGCGTCCGCGCGCACCTCCTCCGCGGTCTTCAGCGCCAGGAATACCGCGCCGTGCAGGGCGAACAGCAGTGTCGTCGTCAGGGCGCCGGTCACCGCGTACGGGTTGAAAAGGTCCGAGAAACCCAGGTGCACAGCCTTGTTCGCGTCCACCGGAACGCCGCGCACCACATTCGCGAACACCAGTCCCCAGGCGATCGCGGGCACCCAGGAGCCGATGCCGATCCCGAGGTCGCACCGGGCGCGCCAGCGCGGGTCGTCGATCTTGCCGCGCCATTCGATGGCCACGATCCGCAGGATCAGGGCCAGCAACACCACCAGCAGCGGGCGGTAGAAGCCGGAGACCAGGCTGGCGTACCACTCGGGGAATGCCGCGAACAGCGCGCCGCCCCCGGTGATCAGCCACACTTCGTTGCCGTCCCACACCGGTCCGATGGTGTTGAGCACCGTGCGGCGGCGGGCGTCGTCGCCGCGGCCGAGCACCGGCATCAGCATGCCGACGCCGAAATCGAAGCCCTCCAACACGAAATACCCGATGAACAACACCGTGATCAGGACGAACCATGCCGTTTGCAGACTCATCACCGGCTCCTAGTAAGCGAAGGAAAGCGTGTCGACGTCGGCCTCGTTTGGCTGCGCACCGCTGGGCGCGTGCGGGCCGTCTTCGGCGCCCGCGCGGACATAGCGGACCATCAGGAATGTCCACACCACCGCGAGGAATCCGTAGAGCGCGGTGAACGCGATCAGCGAGATGACCACCGGCGTGGCGCCGTGCGGAGTGACGCCGTTCTGCACCATCAGCCGAATGTCCCAGTTTCCAGTCGGATTCGGCGCGACCACCCAGGGCTGGCGGCCCATCTCGGTGAACACCCAGCCCGCGCTGTTGGCCAGGAACGGCGTCGGGATCGCCAGCAGGCTCAGCCAGCCGAACCAGCGCGCCCGCGGCACCCGCCCGCCCCGGGTCAGCCAGAGGCCGGCCAGCGCCAGCAGTGCCGCCCCGGCCGCCAGGCCGATCATCGCGCGGAACGACCAGTAGGTGACGAACAGGTTCGGCCGGTAGTCCCCGACGCCGTAGCGTTCGTTGTAGATGGCCTGCAGGTCCTTGACCCCGTCCAGGTGCACGTCGCTGAACTCGCCTTTGGCCAGCCAGGACAGCACTCCGGGCACGTTGATCAGGTGGGTGACGCTGTCGCAGTTGTTGTGCGTTCCGATGGTGAGCACCGAGAAGTCCGGGTCGACGCCGCCGTGGCACAGCGATTCGGCCGAGGCCATCTTCATCGGCTGCTGCTCGAACATGAGCTTGCCCTGCACATCGCCCGTGTAGATGAGCGCGACGCCCGCGGCGATCATCACCCAGATCGACGCTCGCGCCGCGGGACGCCACATCCAGCGAGCGTCGGCCGCCTTCGCGTCGCGCACCATCCACCAGCCGGCGACACCGGCGACGAAAGTCGCTCCGGTGAGCAGAGATCCGGCGACCACGTGCGGGAAAGCCGCCAGCGCCGTGACATTCGTCAGCAGTTCCCAGATGCTGGTGAGCTCGGCCCGGTGCAGCTGCGGGTTGTAGCGGGCTCCGACCGGGTGCTGCATGAAGGAGTTTGCGGCGATGATGAAGTACGCCGACAGATTCACACCCAGTGCAACCAGCCAGATCGTCGCCAGGTGCACCAGTTTCGGCAGCCTGCCCCAGCCGAAGATCCACAAGCCGAGAAACGTCGACTCCAGGAAGAAGGCGATGAGGCCCTCCATCGCGAGCGGAGCGCCGAACACGTCGCCGACGAAGCGGGCGTACTGGCTCCAGTTCATTCCGAACTGGAACTCCTGCACGATGCCGGTCGCCACGCCGAGCGCGAAGTTGATCAGGAACATCTTCCCGAAGAACTTCGTCAGCCGGTACCAGCGCTCGTTGCCGGTGATCACCCACGCCGTCTGCATCCCCGCGACCAAAGGGGCGAGTCCGATGGTGAGCGGCACGAAGAGGAAGTGGTAGACGGTGGTGATTCCGAACTGCCACCGCGACACGTCGACTGCACTCACTGCGGCTCCCTTTGTGGGTCAACTGACTTCGAGTTGAATACTACGCCTGGTAGTAGTGAGTCCCACCGTGTCTCTCGCCACTTCAGGCGCGCTTCGCCGACAGGCTAATACCTGGCAACGCCCGGGTTCGTGAAGCTGGGCGGCGGGTCAGCCGCGGAGCGCGCCGATCTTGCGCGTCGCCTCGTCGACGAGCTCAACGAGGCGCGGCGCGAATTCGGGCTCCGACTTGGGCAGCCCGTCCAGCGTGTGCACCCGCGCGGCGAGCGCGGTGCTCGACAGCAGCCACAGTCCGTCGGCCAGGATCAGATCCACCGCGAACAGCGGCTTGTACCGGCACTCCAGGCCTGCCTTCTCGGCGACCTCGAACAGCGCCCGCTGGGTGGTGCCGGGCACGACGCCGTAGCGGTGCGGCGGCGTCAGCAGCTGCTCGTCCCGCCACACCAGCACCGTCGAGTGCGTTCCCTCGAGCACCCGGTTCTCGGTGCTGATGAAGATCGCGTCGTCGGCGCTGTTGCGGCGGGCGAACCGCAGGGCCGCCTGGTTGGCGCCGTAAGCCAGCGTCTTCGCGCCGAGACCCAGCCACGGTGCGGACTGGGCGAGTTCCACGGAGTAGCCGCGCGGCAGTGTGACCACCGACACCCCGTGCTCGCGGGCCTTGCGGACCCGCTCCGGCACCGGCCCGACGCTCAAGTACGCCGTCGGCAGCTTCGGCTCGAAGCGCTCGGCCGCCCCGGTGGTCTCGCGCCCGCGACTCAGCACCAGCCGCATGACGCCTTCGCGCTCGGCGCCCCACTGCTTCAGCGCCGCCGCCACCGCGGTCCGCCACTCGTCCAAGTCCACCTCGGGCAGCTCGATCATCTCCGCCGAACGCCGCAACCTGCCTAGATGCAGCTCGATCGCGCACGCCGCGCCGTCGCGGACCAGCACCGTCTCGAACACCCCGTCGCCGCGCAGCACCGCGAGGTCGTCGGCGTGCAGTAGGGGATCCCGCGGGTCGTGGGGTCGTCCGTCGAGAGTGATCAGCACCAGGTCCTCATCCGCCATGGCAGCAACCTACCGCGTAAACCGATTTCTGTATTCCCGCTAACGAAAGCATCTTTGGCCGCAATACCAAACCCCTACACCCGGACCGCGCATCTACACCCGCACCTGCGGGTGTAGATGCGCGGTCCGGGTGTGAGGGCGGGCCCGGCGGGACACTAGTACGGTGGTTGAGTGGCTACATCGAGTCCGTTGCTTGCGTTGCCGGGGGCGGTTGCCGGTTTGCCCGACTCACCGGATGTCGGGGTGGCCTGGCACTACGGGGATCCGTTCGCCGAGCAGCGCGCGGCGGCTGCCGGGGTGGCCGTGGTGGACCGGTCGCACCGGCCGGTCCTCGCCATCAGCGGCGCGGAGCGGCTGAGCTGGCTGCACACCATCACCAGCCAGCACATCGCGAACCTCGGCGACGGCGAGAGCGCGGAGAGTCTGGATCTGGACGGCAACGGCCGGGTGCTGCACCACTTCGTGCTCACCGACCTCGACGAGGTCGCCTGGCTGGACACCGAGCCCGCGAGCGGCCGCCCCCTGCTGGACTACCTGCGCAAGATGGTCTTCTGGGCCAAAGCCGAGCCCCGCGACGCGCACAGCGAACTGGCGGTGCTGAGCCTGCTCGGCCCGGCCGTCGCGACCGTGCTCCCGGCCCTCGGCCTCGCCGAGCTGCCGCCGCTGTACCGGGCGGCGCCCGTCGACCGCGGCGGTTTCCTGCGCCGGATGCCGGCCTTCGGCCCCATCGACCGCTTCGACCTGCTCGTACCCCGGGACGAGCTCCGCGAGCGGTGGGACGCGCTGGCCGCCGCGGGCGCGACTCCCGCGGGCAGCTGGTCCTTCGAGGCGCTGCGCACCGCGGCTCTGGTCCCGCGCGCGGGCGTCGACACCGACGACCGCGCGATCCCGCACGAGGTGGGCTGGATCGGCGGCGTCGCCGAGCAGGGCGCGGTGCATCTCGACAAGGGCTGCTACCGCGGCCAGGAAACCGTCGCCCGCGTGCACAACCTGGGCAAACCTCCCCGCCACCTGGTACTGCTGCACTTGGACGGCTCGGCCGACGGCAGGCCGGTCACCGGGGACCAGGTACTCGCGACCGCCCGCGCCGGCGACCGGGCAGGCACCGTGGGGGACCAAGTACTCGCGACCGCCCGCGCCGGCGACCGGGCAGGCACCGTGGGGGACCAAGTACCAGCGGCCG
>JABFVX010000550.1 GCA_013362555.1 Mycobacteriaceae bacterium | reverse complement strand
TCCCCCCACGCTTCGGGTGTAGGGGGCGGGAATCCGGTGGGGCACAATCGGGGGCTGTGCAGGAAAGGCAGGAAAGGCGGGAAAGGGTTGTGGCGGGGCGGCTGCCGATCGACGTGGCGGCTACGGTGTCGCCGCTGGGGCGCGGCGGCGGCGACCCCTGCCACCAGCGGGCTTCCGACGGGTCGGTGTGGCACGCCTCGCGGGAGGCCTCCGGGGCGGTGAGTTTCCGGCTCACGCAAGGGGCGGGTGGGAGCGCGCGGGCGCAGGCCTGGGGGCCGGGGGCCGAGGAGTTCCTGGAACGGCTCCCGGTGTTCTTCGGGCTGGACGAACAGCTCGCCGACTTCGCGCCGGACCACCCGCTGATCACGGAGGCGCACCGGCGGCTGCCCGGTTTGCGGATGGTCCGGACCGGACTGGTGCTGGAGGCGCTGGTGCCCGCGATTCTGGAGCAGAAAGTGCACCTCATCTCCGCGAAACAGTCGTGGCGCAGGCTGGTGCGCAAGTACGGCGAGCCCGCGCCGGGGCCTGCGCCGCCCGGGATGCTGCTGCCGCCGAGCGCCCAGACCTGGCGGATGGTCCCGTCGTGGGAGTTCCACCGCGCCAACGTGGACCCGAAGCGGGCGGCCGCCATCGTGCGGGCCGCCCGGCTGGCGCCGCGGCTGGAAGCCACCGCCGCCCTGCCCGCCGCCGAGGCGCGCACGGTGCTGGAGTCCATCCCCGGCATCGGGGAGTGGACCTCCGCCGAGACGGCGCAGCGCTCCCACGGCGACTCGGACGCGCTGTCGGTCGGCGACTTCCACCTCGCCGCAATGGTCGGCTGGACCCTGCTCGGCGAACCCCTCGACGACGCGGGCATGGTCGAGTACCTGGAGCCCCTGCGCCCACACCGCCACCGCGCCGTCCGCTTGCTGCGCGCCGCAGGCCTCGCCCGAAAGCCCAAGTTCGGTCCCCGCACCCCCCTCACCGACCACTCCCGCATCTGAGAACTCTCCAGGCGACCCACGGAGTACGGTGGGCGCCCCTCACGGGTGGTTTTCAACACTCTCCAGAACGACCCACGAGTTGCGTTGGGCGCACGTCACGGGTCGTTCTGGAGGTTCGCGGACGGACGGTGCGCGGTCGGAGCCGTGACAATCCAGTGGCCGAACTGTCACCGCCGCGTAGCATTCGAAGTGGGGCCGCGTGATCCCCGGCCCCGGACAGACGATTTCTACTCTGTGAGGGTGTCGGATGCGGATCGACAGCATAGACACAATCCTGACCGGCTCCGGACCGGAGCCGATCCGTCTCGGCGACGAGGGTCTGCTCGTCGAGGCGCAATCCGAGGATTTCATCCCGGCCAGGCCCATCGACGTCGACCCGCACTGGTACAAGCACGCGGTCTTCTACGAGGTGCTGGTCCGAGCCTTTGCCGACAGCGACGGCAACGGCACCGGCGACCTGCGCGGACTCACCGAGAAGCTGGACTACCTGTCCTGGCTCGGGGTGGACTGCCTGTGGCTGCCCCCGTTCTACGACTCCCCGCTGCGCGACGGCGGCTACGACATCCGCGACTTCCGCACGGTGCTGCCGGAATTCGGCACCGTCGAGGATTTCGTGCGACTGCTGGACGAAGCGCACCGGCGCGGCATACGCGTCATCACGGACTTGGTGATGAACCACACCTCCGACACCCACCCCTGGTTCCAGGAGTCCCGGCGCGACCCGGACGGCCCGTACGGGAACTTCTATGTGTGGGCCGACGACGACACCGGCTACCCGGACGCCCGGATCATCTTCGTCGACACCGAGGAGTCCAACTGGAACTGGGACACGAAGCGCAAGCAGTACTACTGGCACCGGTTCTTCGCACACCAGCCGGACCTCAACTACGACAACCCGGATGTGCAGGACGCCATGCTGGACGTGCTGCGCTTCTGGCTCGACCTCGGCATCGACGGCTTCCGGCTGGACGCGGTGCCGTACCTGTTCGAGCGGGACGGCACCAACTGCGAAAACCTCCCGGAGACACACGCTTTCCTGCAGCGCTGCCGCAAAGTGGTGGACGACGAGTTCCCCGGGCGCGCGCTGTTGGCCGAGGCCAACCAGTGGCCCGCCGACGTCGTGGAGTACTTCGGCTCGGGGCCGACCGGGGACGAGTGCCACATGGCGTTCCACTTTCCGCTGATGCCGCGCATCTTCATGGCGGTGCGGCGGCAGAGCCGCTTCCCCATCTCCGAAATCCTCGCGCAGACACCGGACATCCCGGCGTCCGCGCAGTGGGGCATCTTCCTGCGCAACCACGACGAGCTGACCCTGGAGATGGTCACCTCCGAGGAGCGCGACTACATGTACGCCGAGTACGCCAAAGACCCCCGAATGAAGGCGAATATCGGAATACGCCGCAGGCTCGCGCCTTTGCTGGAGAACGACCGCGACCAACTGGAACTCTTCACCGCGCTGCTGCTGAGCCTGCCCGGCTCGCCGGTGCTGTACTACGGCGACGAGATCGGCATGGGCGACAATATCTGGCTCGGCGACCGGGACGGGGTCCGCACGCCGATGCAGTGGACCCCGGACCGCAACGCGGGTTTCTCCCGCACCGACCCGGCCCGCATGTACCTGCCGGTGATCATGGACCCGACCTACGGCTACCAGTCCGTGAATGTCGAAGCGCAGCTGCACAACACCAACACCCTCCTGCATTGGACCCGGCGGATGATCCAGGTCCGCAAGCAGCACCCGGCGTTCGGCCTCGGCGCCTACACCGAACTGGGCAACAGCAATCCCTCGGTGCTGACCTTCTTGCGAGAGTTACAGCCTGCCAACACTTTTGACTCAGCACCGAGAGTCAACGGGCAGCACGGCTATACTGACGTCATCTTGTGCGTGAACAACTTGTCCCGGTTCCCGCAGGCCGTTCAGATCGACCTCTCGGCGTTCGCCGGGCAGATACCGGTCGAGCTGACCGGGACGGTGCCGTTCCCCAAGATCGGCGACGCGGAGTACATGATCACGCTGCCCGGCTACGGCTTCTACTGGTTCGCGATGCAGCCCGACCCCACGTCGGAGGAGGCCGCGGCGCTGTCCACGCAGCCGAGCGAAGCACAGGCGGCGGTGCAGTCATGAGGGTCTCGGCCACCACCCACCTGCCCCTGCCCGACGACGCGCAGCTCGGGGCCGCGATCGCGGAGTGGCTGCCCGCGCAGCGCTGGTTCGCCGCCAAGCACCACACAGTGGGACCGGTCCGGATCGAACAGCGATTCCCCATCATCGACGAGGCCGACTTCTGCGCCGAACACCTGGTGGCCGCCGTCGGCTCGGTGCGGTACCAGATACCGGTCGGGCACCGCACGCGGTTGGCGGAGTCGTACTCCGACGCCGGGCTGCCGGTGCCGCCCGGGTCGAGCGCCGACGCGGTGTATCTGCCGATCACCTATGACGGCCTGCGCGATCCGGAGATCGCGACGCTGTATTTCAACGGCATGACCGACGGCCGCATGCTCGGGCCGCTGCGGTTCCACCGGGTGGACCGCCTGATCCCTCAGCAGATCCGGCCGGCCAAGGCGGGCGAGACCGTGCCGAGCCGGGTCCTGTCGGTGGAGCAGTCGAATACCTCGGTGGTGTTCGGCGAGGAGCCCGCCGCCGCGGGGGAAGCCGTGCTGATCAAGTTCTTCCGCAGGCTGGAACCTGGGATCAACCCGGACATCGAGCTGCTGTCCGGACTCACCCGGGCGGCCTGCCCGCACATCGTGCCGCTGCTCGGCTGGTTGGAGGCGACGACCGGCGGCAGCGGGCCCGCCGACGGCCGGTGCACCCTCGGCATGGCGTCGAGCTTCGTGCCCAACGCCGCCGACGGCTGGACCATGGCGCTCACCAGCGTGCGGGATCTGCTTGCGGAGGCGGACCTGCGCGCGGACGAGGTGGGCACCGACTTCGCCGGCGAGGCGGAGCGGCTCGGCGCGGCGGTGGCCACGGTGCACACCGCACTCGCCGAAACCTTCGGCGTGGAGGACCTGCCGGTGGCGGAGGCCATCACGCCGCGGCTGCGCGCGGGCCTGCACTCGGCGCTGGCCGTGGTGCCGCAGATCGAGGAGTACCGCACCGCGATCATCGCCGCCTATGCCGACGCCGACTCGGTGGGAACCGCGGCGGCACACCGGATTCACGGAGACCTGCACCTGGGACAGGTACTGCGCAGCCCGCAGCGCTGGCTGCTCGTCGACTTCGAGGGCGAGCCGATGCGCCCGCTCGCCGAGCGGCGCGCGCCGGACAGCCCGCTGCGCGACGTCGCGGGCATGCTGCGGTCGTTCGACTATGCGGGCCACCAGGGCCTCGGCGACCCGAGCCTGCCGAACGCCGCGCAGCGGCGGTTCCGCGCGTCGGAGTGGGTCGACCGCAACACCTCGGCCTTCGGCGCGGGCTACGCCGGGGCGGGGAACCGGGATCCGAACGCCCACGCCGCCCTGCTGCGCGCCTACCTCCTCGACAAGGCCGTCTACGAAGCGGCCTACGAGGCCCGAAACCGACCCGACTGGCTCCACCTCCCACTGCGCGCCATCGCAGAACTCGCCAAAGGCTAGATCCCAAACCCTCCAGAACGACCCATGAGTTGCGCTGGGCGCAACTCATGGGTCGTTCTGGAGGTAGGGATTACGGGCTCACGCCGATATTGATCACGGGGTGCTGGGCCGGGTCGAGCCAAGCCAGGACGGCGCGCAGGTTGTCGGCGGGCATCGACACGCAACCCTGGGTGGGGTGGCCTGCCGAGATGTGCAGGAAGAAGGCCGATCCCGCGCCGGGCGTCACCGGGTTGCGGTTGTAGTCGATGACGATGGCGTGGTCGTATACCGGGCCCGCTTGGCCGAGGTCCTCGCCCGCCGCTTCGTTGAACGGGCACGTGCCCGGTGCACAGCGCTGGAGGGTGTTGTACTTCGGCGACTTGGTGTCGGAGACCCACCAGTCCGACGCGTCCACCCGCCGGTAAGGCATCCGCGTTCGGGTTGCGGGCCGCCGACCGAACGCTTCGGTGAGCCCCCATACCCCGGCCGGAGTGCGCGTGCTGCCTTCGCTCGCGCGCCCGATGCCCTGCCAACCCACGTAGGCGGTGAACGGCCCGAGGCCGCGCTGCCACCCGCCGGCGGAGCGCTGCCAGCCGATCAGCGTGGCGGTGGTGTCCGTCGACTGGGCGGCGACGAGCGTCAGCACCTGGCCCGCCTGTCCCTGGTACGGGACCGGCAGCGGCTGCCCCGCCGCCGAGCCCATTCCCGCCAGCGCCGACGCCGCCACCGCGGCCACCGCGAAACACAGCCTCTTCACACCGAGTGAGTCTAAGCCCGTTGTCCAGAATGACCCGTGACGTGCGTTGAACGCACGACACGAGTCATTCTGGAGGTTCTAACGTTCAGTGCATGACGACGGGGGGTTCGCCGGTTTCGGCGGAGCTGAATTCCTGCTGGCGGGTGCGGGGGAGGAAGGCGGCGGGGATGAGACAGACGGCGACCAGAACGACCGACATGATGAAGGTGTGCCCGAAGGCGCGGGCGGCGTCGTGGTAGCCCTGCTGCAAGTACTGCGCCGGAATGGCGGCCTTGGCCTCGGGCGGCAGGAATTTGTAGGTCGTCGCGGTCTGCGCGGCTTTGCCCGCGGCCTGCACATTGTGGGTGAGCAGCACCGAGGTGGTGGCCGAGCCTATCGACGAGCCGACCTGGTTGACGATGTTCATCAGCGTGGAGCCGCGGGCGATCTGCTTGTCGCGCAGCGTCGCCAGCGCCGCTGTCATGACCGGCATCATCGTGCATCCCATGCCCATGCCCATCACGAACAGTCCGCCGAGCAGGCGCACGTACGAGGTGTCCGGGCCGACGAACGGGAACACCAGCAGGCCCAGAATGATCAGCGCCAGACCCGTCAGCACGATCTTTCCGGGACCGATCCGGTCCACCATCCGACCGGCGACCGGCATGGTCAGCATGGCGCCCACGCCCTGCGGAATCAGCAGCAGTCCGGTGTCCAGCGTGCCCTGGCCGCGGATCTGCTGGAAGTACAGCGGGAACAGCAGGGCCGAACCGAAGAACGCGACGGCGAACACGGTCATGGTGATCGAGGCGATGGTGATGTTGCGGTTGCGGAACAGGTGCAGGTCGATCAGCGGGTTGCTGCTGCGCAGCGCGTGGAACACGAACGCGGCGATCAGCGCGATTCCGATCAGGGCCGGAATCAGGACCCGGGCCGACCACACCGTGTGCGTTTCCGGAATGGACGAGACGCCGAACAGGAACAGCGCCAGGCCGGGCGACAGCAGCAGCATGCCGATCCAGTCGAACCGCTCCGCGGCGTGGCCGACGTCGCGCGGCAGCAGCGCCACCGCGGCGATCAGCGCGAGAATGCCGATCGGCACGTTGATCAGGAAGATCCAGTGCCAGCTGTAGCTCTGGATGAGCCAGCCGCCGAGAATCGGGCCGAGAATCGGGCCGAGCAGCATCGGCACGCCGAGCACCGCCATCACCCGGCCGACCCGGTGCGGGCCCGCGGCCCTGGTCATGATGGTCATGCCCAGCGGCATCAGCATGCCGCCGCCGAGTCCCTGCAACACCCGGAACGCGATGAGCGAGCCGATGTTCCAGGCCGTGGCGCAGAGCACCGACCCCAGGATGAACAGCGTCAGCGCCAGAATGTAGAGCCGCTTGGTGCCGAAACGGTCGGCGGCCCAGCCGGTCACCGGGATGACCGCGGCCAACGCCAGGGTGTACCCGGTCATGGTCCAGGCGGCCACCGCGCTGGAGATGTGGAACTGCCGCATGAACGTCTCGAGGGCGATGTTCACCACTGTGACGTCCAGAATCGACATGATGGCGCCCAGCACCACCACGCCCGCGGTCAGCCAGACCGACCTGTCCAGCTTGTCGTCGCCCGCGCCGACGACTGTTTCGACCGTTTCCGCGGTCTCCCGGCTTTCGACCATACCGACCAGCCTCGCACGCTGTCCGCCCGCACGCCATTCGACAGGCCCACCACCCCAATCGCGGTGCTTCCTACACCCGTAGCGCGCATCCACACCCGCAGCT